>JBKOXW010000244.1:0-14274 GCA_046744115.1 Actinomycetota bacterium
CGCAGCGGGACAAGCTCGAGCTGATCTGCGTCAAGCTGGGGCTCCGGCCCGGAATGCGGCTGCTCGATGTCGGCTGCGGCTGGGGCAGCCTGCTGCTGCACGCCGCAACCGAGCACGGGGTGACCGGGGTGGGCGTCACCGTGAGCCGCGAGCAGGCCGAGCTGGCCCGGCGCAGGCTTGCCGAGGCCAGCCTGGCCGACCGGGTCGAGGTGCGGCTGCAGGACTACCGGGACGTCGCCGACGGGCCGTACGACGCGATCGCCAGCGTCGGGATGGCCGAGCACGTCGGCCGCGACGAACTGGCGGGCTACGCGCGGGGGCTCGCCGCGCTGCTGAGCCCGCGGGGCCGGCTGCTCAACCACGCGATCTCCTCGGTGCGGTCGCAGCCGGACCGGCCGAACGGCCGACCCACCTTCATCGGCCGGTACATCTTCCCGGACGGCGAGGTGCTGCCGCTCAGCCTGACACTCGACGCGCTGGAGCGGGCGGGTCTCGAGGTGCGGGACACCGAGGCGCTGCGGGAGCACTACGGCCGGACGCTCCGCTCGTGGGTGGCCAACCTGCGGGCGGGCTGGGACGACGCAGTGCGCCAGGTCGGTGTGGGCCGGGCCCGGACCTGGCTGCTCTACCTGGCCGGGGCCGCGCTCGCGTTCGAGCACGGCGGCCTGACCGTGCACCAGGTGGTCGCGGTACGACAGGACGACCGGGGCGCCGCCGGCTGGCCGTGCACCCGCGAGGAGTGGCTCCGCCCGTCGGGGTAGCGGTCGGCCGGCCAGTCGGCGTCCCGTCAGACGTCGATGAGTTCGACAGTCACGGTGGCGACGTCGCCGGCCTCCAGAGCCTCGGTCGTGCGCACCGCCTTCTTGATCGGCAACACGTAACTGCCGCTCGGCGTGTCGGGGAAGATCGACGTAGCCCAGGTGCTATCGCCGACGGTGACTCTCACCCGCACCGAGCCGAAGCCGCGCCGTGGCGTCGCGCCGACTGACTCGCGGATCTCCGCGGATGCCTCGGCGGGCAGGCTTATGAAGATCCAACTGTCGGCCCGCCGGGCGTCCCATATCCACAGCTCCGCGTCGAAGGTGAACTCCACGAAGGCAGGATCGCATTCGCGGCTCGACCATCTTGTTCGTAGCCGTCGGCCAACCTCGCCGCGACGGGGGCCGTCGTCACAGCGCATGCGTACTGGGTAATGGGCCTCAAAGGAACAAGCAAGCGGTGACGTGAACGAACTCCGCTCAGCTTGCGTGCCAGGTGAAAATGCACGCGTGGTAGATCTCGTCAACTCGTGGGATCTTCGCCGCGGAGCGGCGACGTGACGAGATCTTCGCTCGACATGTCGCGGGCGCAGATCCTAGCGTTCCGACGGCACGTCGGCGCGCTCGACGAGCGGCTCCCACCCGGACGGCGCTCGCTCAGGCGTGCGGCGTGGGCGGGGTTGCCGGACAGCATGCCCCGAGCGGCACTTCTCTCGATCCACGCGCGGGTCGAGGGGACCGAGCCGTCCACATGGGAGGACCCATCGCTCATCCAGCTCTGGGGGCCGCGGTTCAGCGTCTTCGTCGTCGCCGCGCGCGACCTCGCCGTGTTCTCGCTCGGAACGCTGCCCGACGACGCGAAGGGCCGGCGGAGGGCGGAGGACATCGCCGCCCGCTTGCAGTCCTTCCTCGGCGGCGCGCGCATGACCTACAGTGCGGCGGGGCGCGCCATGGGCGTGCATCCCAACAGCCTCAGGTACGCCGCAGCGACCGGGACGGTCCTGATCCGGTGGGAAGGCGCACGGCAGCCGATCGTCTGGACCGTGCCGCCGCCCGAGGTCCACGCGCGCGAAGCCCGCCTCGAGCTCGCGCGTCGCTACCTGCACATCTACGGACCAGCGACGCCCCAGGCTTTCGCTCGATGGGCGGGGATCAGGCCGCGGCACGGCGTCGCGGCGTTCGAGGCGCTCCGCGGTTCGCTGACCCCGGTGCAAACACCCGTCGGCGAGGCGTGGATCCTCACCCGCGACGAGGCGGCGTTCCGCGCGACCCCGACACCCGCGGCCGCTGCGCGGCTCCTCCCGAGCGGCGACCCCTACGTCCTGCTCCAGGGAGCCGATCGCGAACTCCTGGTCGCCGACGCCGATCGTCGCCGCGCGCTCTGGACTCCGCGGGTCTGGCCGGGCGCCGTCCTCGTCGACGGCGAGATCGTCGGGACGTGGCGGCGAGCAGGGGCGGCGGTGTCGATCCAGACCTGGCGTCGACTCTTGCGAGCGGATCGCGTCGCGGTCGAGGCGGAGGCGGGGTCCCTGCCGCTGCCCGGTCTCCGAGGGCGGATCGTCGTCCACTGGAACGACTGAGGCGACAGGCTGTCGCCGCAACCTCAGGACGAACGGCCGCGTTGCGGCTGACACTCTCACGCGCTCGGCGTACCACCGCTCCAGGTCCGGTACCGCGCCGCCGTCACCGGTCGTGTGCAGCGTGACCACCGGCACCTCGATGTCACCGGTCGGGACGCCGAACTGCCGGACGTAGCGGACCGCCGCCGGGTCCGCCTCGATCCGCGGCGTGGCACTTCAGCCGGGCGTGCCTGCGACTAGTCGTAGTCGGTGCCTCATGGTCATGTCGCTCCTCCCTGACGACTGACTGTCGGCGTAAAGACCGCGCAGGCGCGCCGGACTCATCGGGGAGGGCAGCGGATCACCAGGGGGAGGGTGGCGGCGGCGCGAGCACCGGCGGGCGATCGTTGCAGGTAATGGCGTTCGGCACGTACGGCGCGAGCCAGGGGGTCCCGGGGTGGAATTCGTTGTTGTCGACGCCGTCGTTCCCGCCGAGGTCGGTCAGCGTGAACTCCGAGCCGGTCGGCGGGAAGTTGAACGAGCCGCAGTTGTTGACGCCCCAGTGGCCGACGTTGCGGACGTCCACATTCTCGAATGACGCGGAGCCCTTCACACGGGCGCTGACCACGCCGGTGCCGGTGCCGTCCACTCTGATGTCCTTGAAGTGGACGTTCGTGATCGTATAGAGGTCCTTCACGCCGAACTCGCTGACCAGCATGATCGCGTTGTAAGTGTTGTCGAGGTAATGGTCCCCGACCACGCGGATGTCCGCGTCGATGCTCCGGTCGAGCGCGTAGATCCAGATCGCACCGAGACCGATGTTCCAGTTCAGCTCGTACGTGCCGGCTCGCACCACGGTGTTGTTCGCGACGGTGAGCCGGCCGGCGAACGGCGTGGCGCCGAAGCGGGATCCAACCTGGATGCCGCTGCCCTCGCGGATCGGGTCGGCGATGAGGTTGTTCGATACGGTGTTGTCCGTGCCGCCGTAAATGGCGATACCGTTCGCCAGGGTCGGCGTCTGCACGGTGTTGTGGTCGAAGGTGTTGTTCGCGTTCGCGGTCCGTTCCGACCACATGGCGAGGGCGTCGTCACCGGTGTTGCGGATGAAGTTGTTCGACACGACCGAGTTCGTCACGCCGATGTGGAAGTTGAGCGCGTCGGCGATCTGGTCGACGATGACGTTGTTCGTCACCCGGACGTTTGTCATCGGTCCGTCGAACCACAGGCCGACCTTGGTGTGGCGGATGTAGAGACCATCGATGGTCGAGTCGCTCATCGCGCCGCCGATGCCGTTCACCTGGTCGGTGTCGATGCGCTCGCGGACGTCGCCCTCGATCGCGAAGCCGGACAGGTGGACGTTCGTGCTGCCACCGGCCGATGCGTCCTTGCCGTAGAACCCGACGCCGGTGTGCACCGAGCCGTCGGGGGCAGGCGGATCGACGGCGACCTCCCTGCCCTTGATGATCGTGTACCAGCTGCCAGCGCCCACGATCGTCACGTTGTCGACGACGATGTGGCGGTTCACCTGGTACGTGCCCGGCGGAATGTACACCTTCAGGCCGTGCCGCTTTGCGAACGCGATGGCCCGGTCGAACGCGCCGGCCGAGTCACGCCGGCCGAACGGGTCGGCTCCGAACAGGAGCACGTTCGCCGCGACGATGACGGCCTTGGGCGGGCCGACGAGCTCGGAGTCGAGCAGGTCGATGACCGTCCACGCGGCATTGCTCCCCGCGGGAACGCTGAGCCTGACCCGGTCGCCGGCGCGGAACGTCCGGCCGAGCAGAAGGCGCTGCTCGTCGTAGAAATGCATCGGCCGGAACGGTTTTGTGATCGTCGGTGGCGGCGTCGTCAATGCGGGCACGCAGGAGCACTCGGTGATCCACCAGTCCGGGTGCAGGAGATCGGCGTTCGGGTCGTTCGTGAACGGATACTGGTTGTATAGCCAGGAGTACTCCGACGTGAGCGACATGGTCCTGCGTGACCCGCCGTTCACGGTCACGATCAGCGGCGCGGCGATGCCGCCGCCATTCGGCGCATCGGGAATGCTGTAGCGAACGGTGATCGCGTTTGCCGCCGCGGGCAGCGTGAACTCGACGTGCTGTCCCGTAGTCAGCCTGACCGCCCTTCGGCCGGACGCCTCCGCCGGCAGGGTGTACGCGGACCGGTCCGGACCGATGATCGTGCCGTTCGTCGCGGCGTTCTCGGCCTCCTGCTCGGCGAAGGCGACGCTGGCCCCGCGGCCGGCAACGAGCGACGGGTCGAGCGCGGCACGCGTCACGACCGGGGCCGGGCCGCCGCCGCCGGCACCGGCCGTGCCGGCGCCCACGCCGACCACGACGCCGAGACCCACGACGGCGGCGGTGACCGATGCGGCGAACGCTCCTGCAGTGTTCCGGGACATCGACCGACTCGCTTCTCTCGGGAGACAGAACCCACAGACCGACGGGGGCGAGGCGACAGTAGGACCTCTGCAGGCGACTCCACAAGGTCCTGTGAAGTATCTTCATAATTGCTGCCAGGCGAATGCAGGAATCAGTCAGACTCTTGCGCAAGTCGATGCAAGTCGTTGCGTGCCGATCCTTCGACGTGCCGCCGGTGTCGGGGGCGCGGCGGCCGGGAAGACAACGTCGGTGAGCTTCAACGACGACGCCAGCCTCGACACCTCCCAGGTCGCCGATCGGCGCGGTGGGTTCGGCGGCATTCCCGGTGGGGGCTTCACGGTCGGCGGCGGCAGCGTCGGGATCATCGGACTCCTCCTCTACCTGCTGATCTCCGGCCTCGGGGGAGGCGGCGGGCAGGGCAGTCCGCTCGCGCCGGGCGAGGAAGGCGCTGTCTCGGCGCAGGAGATCGCCACGAACTGCCGGACCGGTGCGGACGCCAACGAGCGGACCGACTGCCGGATCGTCGGCTACGTCAACAGCGTGCAGGCCTACTGGCGGCAGGCGTTCGCCGACGCGGGACGGCAGTACCGGGTGGTCGACACCGTGATCTTCAACGGCGCGGTGCAGACCGGGTGCGGCGCGGCGAGCTCCGAGGTCGGTCCCTTCTACTGCCCGCCGGACCAGCAGGTCTATCTCGACCTCGGGTTCTTCGACGAGCTGCGGACCCGGTTCGGTGCTCGCGGAGGGCCGTTCGCGCAGGCGTACGTCGTCGCCCACGAGTACGGCCATCACGTGCAGAACCTGCTCGGCACGTCCGATGCGGTGAACCGCAGCGGCGATCGGCAGGGCGCGATGAGCGCGTCGGTACGGCTGGAGCTGCAGGCCGACTGCTACGCGGGCGTGTGGGCGCACCACGCGGAGCGCACCACCGATGCGCAGGGCCGGCCGCTGTTCCAGGACATCACCGCCCAGGACATCAGCGACGGCCTGGACGCCGCCGCCGCGGTGGGCGACGACCGGATCCAGCGACGTACCCAGGGCCGGGTCGACCCGGAGTCCTGGACGCACGGCTCCGCCGAGCAGCGCAAGCGGTGGTTCACCCGCGGCTACGAGTCTGGAAGCCCGAACTCCTGTGACACCTTCCGGAGCACCATTTGACCGGGCGCGCCCCGTCGCGATCCCGCGACATCTACGGACGTCGACGAACTCTTGATACGGACATCTGGACACGAGCCCTGACCTTCAGTAGCGCTCGATGGATCCTCGCCGCCACGCCCCTGCCGTGGGCGCCGACGCGAGACCTGTGAACCGTCCGGTCCTGCCCGTACGTGTGACTGAACATGCGGCCACTGACCAGCATCAGCAGGCATGCCATGGGCGGTGTCGCGCTCGGAGCGGCGCTCCTGTGCTCCACGACCGGCTGCGAGTCGGACATGCCGTCTGCCGCCAGCGGCACGACCGCGCCGTCCACGACCGCTGCTGACCAGTCCACCACGCCGGCCTCCCGCCCGACCGATTCCGGCCCGGCCGACCCCGGGCTGCGGTGGGCGAATAGCACGCAAATCCTCGAGATCAAGCGCGGGACCCAGCAGGCGGGCGAGGTTCACCTGGAGGTTCGCCCGGCCAGGAAGGTGTACCTGGGGGAGAGCTTCGCGACGGAGGTCATTCCCGGCCCGTACTTCGACGTCACCATGACGGCCACCGCCCGCGTCCTTCACCTCGACGGCGAGTCCGGCACCGCGGAGGCGTTCCTCACCGACCTGGCCCGGCGGGATCCGCACCGGCCCAACCACGTCACGCCCGACCAGCGCCAGGAGGCCTTCGACGTCACGTTCGATGGCCGGGGCCGCGTCACCCGGGTTAACTGGCTCTACGTTCTCGGACACTGACCAGAGGTTGCCCGCAATCATGCCAGCACGCGCCCGGTAGCCGGGCATGCCGGCGCGCGGTGGGCTGCTGCTCGCGCTCGTCCTCGCCGTCGCGGGCTGCGCAGGCGCGGGGCTGCGGATCCGCGGAGCCCGAGTTCCGCTCGGCCGCCTGGCTGGCACCGCCGGCGCACGCGGTCGTCGACTACCAGATCGGCGGCGCGTACCCGCCCGCCGATGCCGCGCGGATCCTCGTCCGGGACCGCAGCGAGCCCCCGGTGCCCGGGCGGTACAACGTCTGCTACGTCAACGGCTTCCAGACCCAGCCCGACGAGAACCGCTGGTGGGAGGCCCACCATCCCGACCTGTTGCTCCGGCACAGCGGCCGGGTCGTCGAGGACCCGGACTGGCCCGGCGAGCGGCTGCTAGACACCTCCGCCTTCCGGCAGGCCTGCGCTGAGCGTGGCGCCACGATCACCGTCCTGCTGCGCGACCGCGACGTGGCCCCGGCCGGCGCTCCCGCCTACCACAACGAGAGGTGCTGACCGTGTAGGTCTCGTTGATCAACCGCTGCGACTCGGCCGCGATCGTGCCGAACACCAGCGACGACTTGCCCGAGCCGGAGACCCCGGTGAAGACCGTGAGCCTGCGCTTGGGGATGTCGAGCGAGATGTCGGCCAGGTTGTCCCGGGGCGCCGCGGACCCTCGATGACGTCGTGGCTGTCCGCGGCGACACGCCGCCCTCCGCTCTCCGTGTGGACCACGCTGCCGATGCTACGAGCGGACTCCGACAGTTCCCGCGGAGACGGCGCGCCAGCGGATTCGCGCCGGGGCTCAGAGGAGGAAGATCCGTTCCCGGGGTGATGCGGTAGCCGGCCCTGGCGAACGCGGCGACCATCGGGGTGTTCGTCACGTCCGTCGCGGCCACGATCCGGTTGGCTCCCTCCGCGACGAGCAGGTGGGTGCACTCGACGAGCAGGTCGTATCCGGCCGAATGCGGCGACCCCGACCAGAGCTGGGACCGCTAGCCGGTCGAACAGGTCCTCCTCGCCTGGTCGCAGCGGCCGGATGACCAGGTCGGTCATGAGAAGATCCTTCCGGGAGCCCTCAGGTCCTGCGGTTCTCCCGCCAGGATTCGACGACCTTGTCCACGTCGAGCGGGATGAGGTTCAGCGGGGGCCCGTCCACGGGGGTACGGATGGCCGCGGCGATCTTCTCGTTCAGCTTCGCGATCATCTCGCGCACGGCGGACTCGGACGTCGCGGCCGGCACCGCGGCCAGCACGTCCTCGGCCTCCTTGCGCAGGGCCAGGGTCGGAGGCAGATAGCTCAGGTTCTCGCGGCGCATCAGCTGCTTGACCCACCACATCTCGTCATCGGGTCCGCCGATGCCGGGGATCGGCTTGCCCGCACCCGGCAGGTTGTCGAACTCGCCGCGCTCGGAAGCCTCCCGGATCTGCCGGTCGATCCACGTCTCGAAGCTCATGCCCGCCGGCTTGCGCTCCGTCACCACGCCACCTCCCGCCGGGCCTACGGCGCCGCGGGCTCGGTCGCCGGAGGGATGTTCTGGTTGAGGCGGAACAGGTTGGTGGGGTCGTAGCGCGCCTTGATCTCGGTGAGCCGGCGCCATGTCGAGCCGGGGTAGGCCTCGTGGACCCGCGCGTCGCCCTCGTCGCCGAGGAAGCCCACGTACGCGCCGGGATCGCCCGGGCGCAGCGCGGCCGCGAAGCCGTTCGCCCACGCCTCGTGCACCGGCGTCTCCTCGGCGCGCTCGTAGACCGCGCCGAGCGCGACCATGAGCCTCCGCGTCCGGTGCGCGAACGCGGTGGCGTCGTTCGGCACCCGGGCCATCGCCCCGCCCAGCACCCGTACCTGCGCCACGGACATCGGCGCGGTCGAGGCCTGCAGGTGCTCGGCGATCACCGCGGCCTCCCGGGTGCCCACGGCGTCGGCGAACATCGTCCGGCCCACCTCTTCTGTGACCTCGGGTCCTCCCTCGAACAGCTGGTAGATCTCCGGGTAGCGCATCGGCCGGACCATGTCCGCGATCGGCTCGGCGATCGCCCGGAACGGCGCGAGCGCCCGCTCGCCGTCCTCGACCGCGCCGGCGTACACGATCAGGGCGAAGATGACGAGCCGACCCTGCGCCTCGCGGGGCACGAACGGCGCCGGCGGTGCGACCATGATGTTGCCGATGGCCGACAGCTCCTCCGGCGCGGCCTCCGACTCGGCCACGAAGGCAGCGATCGTCTCGGGTGTCGCCGGCAGCACCATCATGCCGCCGACGATCGTGTCGACCTCGGCCAGCCGGTACTGGAAGCGGGTGGCCACACCGAAGTTGCCGCCGCCGCCGCGGATCGCCCAGAACAGGTCCGGGTAGGTGTCGGCGTCCACGTGCAGTAGCTCGCCGTCGGCGGTCACCAGGTCGGCGGCCAGCAGGTTGTCGATCGTGAGGCCGTGCTTGCGGACCAGGAACCCGACGCCACCGCTCAGCGTGATCCCGCCGATGCCGACCGAGCCGGTGTCGCCGAACCCGGTCGCCAGGCCGTGCGCGCCGACCGCGTTCGTGTACTCCCCCGCGCTCAGTCCCGTCTCCGCCCAGGCGATACGTCCCTCGGCGTCGATCTCCAGCGCCCGCATGTCCGCGAGGTCGAGCAGGATGCCGCCCTCGGTGACGCCGTGACCGGCCGGGCTGTGGCCGCGGCTGCGGACGGCGAGCTCCAGCCCGGTCTCGCGGGCGACGGTGATGACGCGCGCGATCTCGGTCGCGTTCGAGGGCCGGACGATGACCGCCGGCCGGCGGTCGTACTTGCCGTAGAAGACGGCGCGCGCCTCGTCGTACCCGTCGTCGTCGGGCGTGATCACCCGACCGGGCAAGTCGGCGAGCGCGCTCTGAGTCAATGCGGTACCGGTACGCGGCGACGAGAACTGCACGGCGGTCTCCTCTGCGGTGGGTATCCCTGCAGGCGTGAACGCCGAGGCTCGCTCATGTCATCCGGTGTGTCACCCGATTTCGTCCGGGCAGCGGACCGCCGCCGCCCGTCGGCGGCCCGCGATCACGCTTCCGTCACGGCTCGATGGTGACCTTGATGCCCTCGCCGCGGCCGACGATGTCGATGCCCTGCAGGACGTCGTCCAGCGGCAGGCGGTGGGTGATGAGGTCGGAGACGGGCACCGCGCCGGTGGCGATGAGTCCGAGCGCGGTGGTGTTGTGCCGTGGACTCGACCCGCTGGCGCCGACGAGCGTCAGCTCGCGGTAGTGGACGAGGTTGGAGTCCAGGGCGATGGTCGGGTTGTCCTTGGGCAGCCCGCCGAAGAAGCTGATCCGCCCGCGCCGCGCGGTCATCTGCAGCGCCTGCTCCTGCGCGGCGGCGGAGGCGGCGGCGGTGATGACGACATCGACGCCGCGGCCGTCGGTGAGCTTGAGCACCTCCTCGACCGGGTCCGTGGAGGCCGCGACGATGGCGGCGTCCGGCGACACGCGATCCGCGGCGAGCCGCAACCGCGTCTCGCTCAGCTCGACGAGGAACACCCGGGCCGCGCCGCGGAACCGGGCCAGCCGGACGTGCAGGCAGCCGATCGGGCCGGACCCGATCACGACGACGTCGTCGCCCTCGCCGACGCGGGCCAGCTCCTGCCCGTTCAGCACGCAGGCCAGCGGCTCGGTCATGGACGCCTCGGCGAAGCCGAGGTCGGCGGGCACGGCGTTGACCCCGCCGACGGCCATGACCTTGGCCGGAACGACCATGTACTCGGCGAATCCCCCGTCGTAGTGGTAGCCGATCGACTCCTGGTACGGGCAGACGGTCATCCAGCCGCGAAGGCAGTCCGCGCACCGTCCATCCGGGATGGCCGCGATGACCTGCACCCGGTCGCCGGCCTGCCAGCCGGTCACGTCCGCACCGACCTCGACCACCTCGCCGGCGACCTCGTGACCGAGAACCCGCGGCGGCACGATGTGATGATGGCCGTGCCGGAAGATCTTGACGTCCGTGCCGCAGGTGGAGCAGTTGCGGACCCGGATCTTCAGGTCGGCCGGGCCGGGCGTCGGGTCCAGCGCGTCCTCGATCCGGACGTCGCCGGGTGCGTAGAAGCGAGCCACCTTCACGCCGTTGCGTCCTCTCTGGACGGTTGCAGCAGCCGGAGCACGACGTCGGCGTCGGTCGCTTCCCGCAAGGCAGCGGCCCGCTCCGGGTCGAGCAGGATCTGAGCGAGCTGGGCGAGGATGCCGACGTGGCCGTCGCCCTTCGCGGCGATGCCGATGCAGAGGACGACCCGGTTGCCGTCCCAGTCGATCCCGGCGGGGAAGCGGAGGAACGACAGCGCGTCGCCGTACACCGCGTCCTTGCCGGCATGGGTACCGTGCGGTATCGCCACCCCCTCCCCGACGTGGGTGGAGATCGACCGCTCCCGCTCGAGCATGGACTCGACGTACGCGGGAGCGACCGCTCCGACGTCGACCAGCGCCTGGCCGCACAACCGGATCGCCTCGTCCCGGTCGGCAGCCTGCTCGTCCAGCCTGATGGCCTCGGCGGCGAGCAGGCTGCCGACGGGACTAGCCATTGACCATGCCTCCACCCTGAACCGCGGCCACCACCCGAGCCACCGCGGGATCCCCCAGGAAGACCTGGAATGGCACGATGACCTTGTCGGGCACCGTGACCCGCACCCGCGCGGCCAGCCCGGCGTGGCAGATCACCACGTCGGCATCGCTCGGGATCTGGTGCACCGGGCTGTGCTCGACGGTCACCTCGTACTTCTGCAGCTGCTTGCGAAGCGTGCTGGCCAGCATCACGCTGCTGCCCATGCCCGCGTCGCAGGCGACCACGACTTTGTGGACGTCCTTGCCGCTGATACTTGTCATGTCGGGCTATGCCTCCGTTGTTGACGGATGTCCGGACTGCATCCGGGCCGGGGCGCCGACGCCGGGCCGGGGCGCCGGCGCCGTCGTGTCCGTGTCCACGGTGCCCTCGCCGTGCCGGCCGGTGTCCTCGACCTCAGGACCAACATCGTCCCCGGCCAGCCGGCCGAAGCCGAGCAGCATCGAGCCGACGATGAACGACACGCCCGCGGCGATGAACACGCCGGTGAACACCCCGAACCAGCCGCCTCGCGGGGTCTGCGCGGCGTAGGCGAAGATGCTGCCCGGCGACGGGGTGGCGACGAGGCCCGCGTCGAAGGCGAGGAAGACCAGGATGCCCGACGCGCCACCGGCGATGGCGGCCAGGATCATCCGCGGCTTCATCAGCACGTACGGGAAGTAGATCTCGTGGATGCCGCCGAGGAACTGGATGATGATCGCGGCCGGCACGGTGGGACGGAGCAGCCGGGGGCCGAAGAGCAGGTAGGCCACCAGGATGCCGAGGCCGGGGCCCGGGTTGCTCTCCAGCATGAACAGGATCGACTTGCCGGTCTCGGCGGACTCGGCCACCCCGAGCGGACCGAGCACGCCGTGGTTGATGGCGTTGTTCAGGAACAGCACCTTGGCCGGCTCGATCAGCACGCTGGCCAGCGGCAGCAGGCTGTGGTCGACCAGGTACTCCACCGCGTCGCCGGCCGCGTTGGTCAACGTGCGCACGACCGGGCCGATCACCTGCACGCCGAGCACCGCCATGGCGCCGCCGAGGATGCCGGCGGAGAAGTTCTCCACGAGCATCTCGAATCCGGCCCGGATCCGGTGCTGGGTGGCCTGGTCGAACAGCTTGAGCAGGTAGGCGGTCAGCGGGCCGACGATCATGGCGCCGAGGAACATCGGGACCTCGGAGCCGACCGCGATGCCCATCGTGGCCACCGCGCCGACGACAGCACCCCGCTGCCCATGAATCATGCGACCGCCGGTGTAGCCGATCAGCACCGGCAGCAGGATGGTGATCATCGGGCTGACCAGCACGGCGAACTTCTCGCTCGGAATCCAGCCGGTCGGGATGAACAGGGCGGTGATCAGACCCCACGCGATGAACGCGCCGATGTTCGGCATCACCATCCCGGCGAGGAACGCGCCGCCGCGCTGGATCCGTGCCCGAAGGCCGGTGCCCTGTGCGGCCGGGACGTACTGCGTGTACGAAGAGGACATCTGCAAGGCTCCCTTGCGTCAGGGCCGGTGCGCGGCGACCGGACCACGGGGTAGGGCGGCGGGCTGCATGAGGACCTCACTAGCCCAGGGCGACGAGCGGCCGGCGCAGGTCCGGTCGCCGATGGATGCGGACGGTGTCTCGGCGGATATCGTTCGGGCCGGGCATCCGGCTGCCCGGCAGCCGGACCGCGGCCGCGGCCCAGGCCAGTCCCTCGGCGAGCGCGTCCGCCCCGCGCCCGCCGCCGGCCAGGAACCCCGCCAGCAATGCGTCCCCCGCTCCGACCGAGCTGCGCGGCTCGAGCACCGGTGACTCGCCGATGGTCACGCCGTCGTCCTCGACCAGCACAGCGCCGTCGGCTCCGAGGCTGACCAGCACGCTTGATGCGCCCATCACACGCAGGCGGCCGGCCGCGTCGATCACGTCGGCGAGCGTGTCGATGGGCATCCCGACCGCGCCGGCGAGCTCCTCGCGGTTGGGCTTGACCAGGGCCGGCCGCGCGGAGATCGCCGCCAGCAGCGCGGGCCCGCTCGTGTCCACCGCGGCTCGGACGCCGGCCGCACCGCATCGCCCGCACAGCCGGGCGTAGAAGTCCGCGGGCACCTCCGGCGGCAGTCGGCCGGAGACGACGACCCAGCCGGCCGAGTCCGCGGCGGAGAGCACGGCCTCGGCCATCCTGTCGAGCTCGGCGGGCGACAGCGGCGCACCCGGCTCGTTGATCTTCGTGACGGTGCCGTCGGGCTCCGCGATGGTGATGTTCGACCGGGTCCGCCCGGGGATCGGGATGGCGACCATGTCCAGGCCCTCGGCGGCCAGCAGCCGCACCAGCTCGTCGCCCTCGAGGCTGCCCCGGGGCACGACGGCCCTCGTCTTCAGCCCGTTGGCCTGCAGAGCCAGTGACACGTTCACGCCCTTGCCGCCCGGTTCCAGCCGTGTCGAGGTGGCGCGAATGACCGAACCCCGCTCCAGCCGGTCCACCTCGATGGACCGGTCCAGGGACGGGTTGAGGGTCAAGGTGACGATCATTGACTCGGCGACACCTCGGTGCTTCACGTTTGTTTGATGTTGGATTACGGCGAGTATCCTGCCCGAATGTGTGGGAGTCAAGGAAGTCCGGTCGGCGACTTCTTGACCTCTCACAGGCTCGGACCCGACACTGGCCCAACCGGCAGGTGAACGGAGGCGAAGCAAACAGGCCATGTATGCCGAGGAGCGCCAGCAGGAGATCCTGCGGCGGGCCCGGGCCGAGGGACGGGTCGACGTCGTCCGGCTGGCCGAGGACCTCGCCGTCACCAGCGAGACCATCCGTCGCGACCTGACCGTGCTCGAGCGGGCCGGTGTCGTACGCCGGGTGCACGGTGGGGCGATTCCGATCGAGCGGCTGAGTTTCGAGCCCGCGGTCGCCGCCCGGGACGCCGTGATGACCGCCGAGAAGGAACGGATAGCGAAGGCCGCGGTGGCCGAGCTCCCGCTCGGCGGCGGCGCCATCATCGTCGACGCCGGCACCACCACCGGGCGGCTGGTCGACGTGCTGCCGCCGGACTACGAGGTCACGGTCGTGGTCAACTCGCCGCCGCTGGCGACCTCGTTCGCGATGCGGTCGAACGTCACCGTGATCATGCTCGGCGGCCGGGTCCGGGG
>JBKOXW010000010.1:0-11167 GCA_046744115.1 Actinomycetota bacterium
CGCCGGCGGCGGCGCCGAGCGAGCCGGCGGCGACCAGGGCACGCCAGGCCCGTCGCGCCGCGGTCACGCTCGGCCGGGCGGAACAGGACCGGGCGGCGCGACGGGATCGGCCTGCCGGCGCAGTGACCGGACCAGCGGCAGCGCGACCGACCCCATACCGAGCCCGCCGGCGAGCGCCGAGCCGGGCAGCCCGAGGATCGCGGCGTGCGCGAGCACCGAGGACGCCCAGGTCCACAGGTAGAGGCCGTAGGGGATGGCGTCCAGCGCCGGCCGCTGCGGCACGCCGGTCAGGGCGAGATCGAGCAGCGCCATCATGGCGACCGCGACCAGCAGCCAGCCGGCGTAGTTGGACAGCGGCACGTGCGGCACGCCGGGCAGCGACGGGGACGGGTCCGCCCAGCGCCACGCACCGGCGTCGACCAGCTGCGGGTCGAGGAAGAGGTCCCAGGCGGCCAGCGCCCAGCCGGCGAGCAGCGCCCGGGCCAGCCGTCCTCGCGGTCCGGCCAGCCGCGCCCCGACCAGGTACGCCGGCCACGCCATCATCACCCACGCCAGCGGCACCAGGGCCGGCACGCCGAGCGGCTGCGGACCGAGCATGCCCGCGTAGTCGTACGAGCCGAACGGCACGCCGGTCGCCGTGCCGACCGCCTCGGCCAGCAGGCCACCTCCGCCGGCGACCAGCACGAGCGCCGCCGCCGCCCGGCCGCCGCGGGTGACCGCGGCGTGGGCGACCGACGTCGCCGCGAACAGCACCACGGCCAGCACGGTGAGCGCGTCCCGAGCGTCTCCACGCGCGAGCGGGTAGGCGATCTGGGCCAGCACAGTGAGCGCGGCCAGCGGCGCCACCACGCGCAGCAGCAGCACCGACGCGCCGGAGATCACGTCACGGCCAGCGGGAGGCGAGCGCCGAGCACCGCGAACGGCCGGCCCTCGCCCGGGAACATGTGGTTGCGCACCAGGTCGACGAAGCCCACCGACCGGTACAGCCGCCATGCCCTGGTGTCGCCCTCGGGCGTGGACAGCAGCACCGCCGGCTGCGGCAGCCCGTCGAGCAGCGCGGCGAGCAGCGCCCGGCCGACGCCGCGGCCCTGCCACTCCGGCCGCACGTGCAGCTCCGAGAGCTCGAACGACCCGTCCAGCCACCGCCTGACCAGGTCGGGGGTGAGCGCCGCCCGCACCTGGTCATGCCACCACTGGCCGGGAGCGGTCGAGTAGCCGTAGCCGAAACCGACCAGCCGGCCGCGTCCCGGGTCGCCGCCGACCGGCGCCGAGTCGTCCACCGCCGCCACCGCGCGAAAGCCGCTGCGGCGGGTGTGCGAGGCGGTGATGCCCGCGCGCAGCTCGCCGATCTCCAGCGGGTACGCCATCGCCTGCGCGTACAGCTCCATCGCCTCCGGGAGCCGGTCCAGGAGATCCTCGGGCGTCCAGTCGACGATCCGAAGCCCCGGCAAGCCGGTCAGGCTCGCGCCGCCCCGCCCGGCACCGCTCATCGCGGCATGTCCCGCCGCTCGGCAGGGCATCCTCGCAACGGCTGGTGGCCGGCCACGCCCTCTAGTCTCCGACCTCGGCGGGCGTGCCGCCGGTGATCTGGAGCAGCTCGGCGTAGCTGGTCGGGAAGATGGTGTGCGGCGTGCCGCCGGCCGCCCACACGACGTCGTACTCGGCCAGCGCGGTGTCGACCAGCGTGCGCAGCGGCCGCGGGTGGCCGACCGGGGCGACGCCGCCGATCGGCTGCCCGGTGGCCTCGCGCACGAACTCCTTGGCGGCCCGGCGCAGCGCGGAGACGCCGAGCAGGCGGGCGACCCGGTCCGTGTCCACCCGGTGCGCGCCGCTGGTGAGCACGAGCACGGCCGCGCCGTCGGCGTCGAAGATCAGCGAGTTGGCGATCGCGCCGACCTCGACGCCGAGCCGTTCCGCGGCCGCGGCAGCCGTGGTGACCGCTTCCGGAAGCTCGCGGACGGTGCCGCCGGCGCCGGCGGCGGCCAGCGCGTCGGCCACCCGCCGGGCGGTGGGATGCAGAGCCCGGGTCACACCGGCGAATGTAGCGGCCCGCCCTGATCAGGATCAGGCGTGGATGCCGCACTCGGTCTTGGCGGTGCCCGCCCAGCGGCCGGACCGCGGGTCGGCGCCCTCGGCGACCCTGCGGGTGCAGGGCGCGCAGCCGATCGAGGGATAGCCGTCGTACACCAGCGGGTTGACCAGCACCCCGTGCTCGGCGATGTAGGTGTCCACATCGGACTGGGTCCAGCCGGCCAGCGGGTTGACCTTGACCATCTCGTGCCGGGCGTCCCAGTCCACGACGCGCACCGCCCGGCGGGTGGTGGTCTCGTCCCGCCGCATGCCGGAGGCCCACGCGTGGTACGGCCCGAGCGCGCGGGCCAGCGGCTCCACTTTGCGCAGCGCGCAGCACCGGTCCGGGTCGCGCTCGAACAGCCTCGGCCCGAGGTCGGCGTCCTGCTCCGCGATCGTCCGGAGTGGACGGACGGTGTGCACCTGGACCGGCAGCGTGGCGGCGATCGCGTCCCGGGTGCCGATCGTCTCGGCGAAGTGGTAGCCGGTGTCCAGGAACACGACCGGCACGCCGGGACGGACCCGGGACGCGAGGTGGGGGAGTACGGCATCGGCCACCGAGCTGGCCAGGCAGAACCGGTCGCCGAACTCATCGACGGCCCACCCGAGCACGTCGAGCGGGTGGGCGCCGTCGAGCCGGTCGCCGGCCTCGGCGGCCATCGCGGCGAGCCGGGCGCGGTCGGCCGCCGGCGCGCTCATCGGGCCTCTCCCGTCGGCGCCGGCTGGGACTGGGTATGGGTCACCGAGCCGACGTGGCGCAGCCCCCACACCCGCCGGCAGGACGCGCACAGCCACTCGCCGTGCTGCTCGCCCCAGGGGCGGATGTCCTCCTCGCCGCAGTACGGGCAGTAGAACGGCGGCACGTGACTCACCTCAACCACTCCTCGTCGGCGCGGGTGACGTACGCGGCGAACGACTCGCCGCCGGTGCGCCGCTCGGCAAACCCGCGCAGCACCCGCTCGACGTAGTCGGCCGCCTCGTCGGCCGGCACCTTCAGCCCGCGGAACTTCCGGCCCATCGCGGCCTCGCCACCGAGCCGCCCGCCGAGGTGCACCTGAAACACCTCGGTGTCCGGCTCGCCGTCCCGCCCGGCCTGCACCGAGCCTTTGAGCCCGATGTCGGCGACCTGGAACCGGGCGCAGGAGTTGGGGCAGCCGTTCACGTTGATCGTCACCGGCTCGGTGAAGTCGGGCAGCCGCCGCTCCAGCTCCCCGTACAGCCACTCCGCCCGCGCCTTCGTCTCCACGATCGCGAGCTTGCAGAACTCGATGCCGGTGCAGGCGATCGTGCCCCGCCGGAACGGTGTCGGCCGCACCGGCAGGTCGGCCGCGGCGAGCTCGGCGACGAGCGGGTCCACCCGGTCGGCCGGCACGTCGAGGATGACCACCTGCTGCTGGGCGGTGGTGCGGACCCGGCCGGAGCCGTATGCCTCGGCGAGGTCGGCCACAGCAGCCAGCTGCGTTCCGCTGCTCCGGCCGGCGCGCAACGCGAACCCCACCGCGTGGCTGCCGTCGTGCTGGCCGGCGACGCCCGCGTGCCCGCGCGGCCCGTCGTACGGCTCGGGCGCCGGGCCGTCCGGCAGCGGCGAGTCCAGGTACTCCTTCTCCAGCACCTCCCGGAACCGCTCCGGCCCCCAGTCGGCGAGCAGGAACTTCAGCCGGGCGTGCGCGCGCGAGCGCCGGAAGCCGTAGTCCCGGAACGCGCCCGTGACGCCGGCCCACACCTCGGCCACCCGGTCCGGCTCGACGAACGCGCCGAGTCGCTGGGCGAAGCGCGGGTTGGTGGACAACCCGCCGCCGACCCACAGGTCGAAGCCCGGTGTGCCGTCCGGGCCGACGACCCCGGCGAACGAGACGTCGTTGATCTCGTGGTTGGTGCAGTGCCGGCCGCAACCGGAGATCGACGACTTGTACTTGCGCGGCAGGTTCGAGAACGCGGGGTCGCCGACGTAGCGGTCGCGGACCGCGCGCAGCGCGTCGGTCGCGTCGAGCACCTCGTCCACGCCGACGCCGGCCAGCGGGCAGCCGAGGATCACCCGCGGCGTGTCGCCGCACGCCTCGGTGGTGTCCAGGCCGACCGCGTCCAGCCGGCGCCAGATCTCCGGCATGTCCTCGATCCGGATCCAGTGCAGCTGCACGTTCTGCCGGTCGGTGACGTCGGCCACATCCCGGCCGAACTCGGTCGCGATCCCGGCCACCACCCGCAACTGCTCGCCGGTCAGCCGGCCGCCGTCGATCCGGATGCGCAGCATGAAGTACTCGTCCTCGAGCTCGTGCGGCTCGAGCACGGCGGTCCGCCCGCCGGGGATGCCGGGCGCGCGCTGGGTGTAGAGCCCGTACCAGCGGAACCGGCCGCGCAGGTCGGCGGGATCGATGCCGCGGAAGCCGGTGTGCGCGTAGATGTCGAGGATGCGGCGGCGGACGGCGAGGCCGTCGTCGTCGCGCTTCATCCGCTCGTTCGCGTTGAGCGGCTCGCGATGGCCGAGGGCCCACTGTCCCTGGCCGGAGCGCTGGGTGCGCGCCATGCGCGGTCCTCCGAGGTGCCGACGGGCCACCGGGCGCAGTCGAGACGACAGTGGTCGCGGCGCCGCGGCGGCGGTGTGCGGGGGCCGATGTGCGAGGGAGTCAGCGCGCGACGGGACACGCGGCGCTGCCGACCCGCTGCAGGTCGATGTGCAGCCGGGCGACGAGGGGCACGCCGGACGCGGTCACGGGCTCCAGGGTCGCATACCGGCGCCGCTGGCCAAAGCGGCCGGCTAAAAGGGGCGGCGCTCGACTGAACCCACTTCGTATGTCAGGATTTCGCGCATGCCGTATTCCGCTGGCCTCGTAGCGCGGCTGCACGTCGATCTGCTCCGCGTGGCCAGCATGGTGTGTCGCCCGGTCTGACCGGGTCGACCACCCCGGCGCGCTGAGGCGCCACTCCCACCAGTCGACCCGGCCGGGCGCCGACGTCGGCTGCGGTCTCTGTTCCGCTCCCCGGCCGGCCGCGCCCGGCTCGCGCTATGCCGCGCCCGCCCACGGCCATCCAGGGGAGCCGACGTGACCACCACCCTGCACGAGTCAGACCCGTTAGCCGGCCCGCCGGTCGAGGCCGCCGGGACGGGCGCCACGGTATGGCTGACCGGCCTGCCGAGCGCGGGGAAGACCACGATCGCGCGGGTCGCCGCCGACGTGCTCGCGCGCCGGGGCCGTCGGGTGGAGGTGCTCGACGGCGACGCGGTGCGCGAGACGCTGTGCGCCGACCTCGGCTTCTCGCGCGAGGACCGGGATCGGAACGTGGCCCGGATCGGCTACGTGGCGGCCCTGCTGGCGCGGCACGGCGTGCTGGTCCTCGCCGCGATCGTGTCCCCGTACGCCGCCGCTCGCGACGGCAACCGGGCCTGGCACGCCGCGCGGGGCCTGCCATACCTGGAGGTGCACGTCGCGACGCCGCCGGCCGAGTGCGCGGCCCGCGACGTGAAAGGCCTCTACGCCCGGCAGCGGTCCGGGCAGCTGCGCGGACTGACCGGAGTGGACGATGCGTACGAGCCGCCGCCGGCGCCCGAGCTGCGCCTCGACACGACCGGCCCCGGTGTCGAGGACAGCGTCGCGACCCTGCTCGCCCTGCTCGCCGAGCGGGGGCTGGCATGACCGCGGTACTCGGTGCCGAGCGGACCAACCTGACCGACCTGGAGGACGAGTCGGTCCACATCCTGCGCGAGGTGGTCGCCACGTTCGAGCGGCCGGTGCTGCTGTTCAGCGGCGGCAAGGACTCGATCGTGATGCTGCGGCTGGCGGAGAAGGCGTTCTGGCCGGGTCGCATCCCGTTCGCGGTCATGCACGTCGACACCGGCCACAACTTCGCCGAGGTGATCGAGTTCCGGGACCGGCGGATGGCCGAGCTGGGCCTGCGGCTGGTGGTGGCGAGCGTGCAGGACTCGATCGACCAGGGTCGGGTGCGCGAGCGGCCCGGCCAGTCCCGCAACCCGCTGCAGACGGTCACCCTGCTGGATGCGATCGCCGTGCACCGGTTCGACGCGGTGTTCGGCGGCGCGCGGCGGGACGAGGAGCGGGCCCGGGCCAAGGAGCGGATCTTCTCGGTGCGCGACGAGTTCGGCCAGTGGGACCCGCGCAACCAGCGGCCCGAGCTGTGGGACACGTACAACGGCCGGCACCGGCCGGGCGAGCACGTCCGCGTGTTCCCGCTGTCGAACTGGACCGAGCTGGACGTGTGGCGGTACATCGCGGCGGACGGGATCGAGGTCCCCTCGATCTACTACGCGCACCGGCGGGACGTGCTCGAGCGCGACGGCATGCTGCTCGCGGTGACGCCGTGGACGCTGCCGCGGCCGGGGGAGCGGGTGGACACCGAGACCGTTCGCTACCGCACGGTCGGCGACGCGACCTGCACCGGCGCGGTGCGCTCGACCGCGCTCACCGCGGCGGAGGTGGTCGCCGAGACCGCCGCGTCACGGCTGACCGAGCGCGGCGCGACCCGTGCCGACGACCGGGCCAGCGAGGCCGCGATGGAGGACCGCAAGCGGGAGGGCTACTTCTGATGGGGGGCCTGCTCCGGGTCGCCACCGCGGGATCGGTCGACGACGGCAAGTCGACGCTGATCGGCCGGCTGCTCTACGACGCCAAGGCCGTGCTGGCCGACCAGATCGACGCGGTGACCGACGCCAGCCGGCGGCGCGGGTACGACGAGGCCGACCTCGCCCTGCTCGTCGACGGGCTGCGGGCGGAGCGGGAGCAGGGCATCACCATCGACGTCGCCTACCGGTACTTCGCCACGCCCCGCCGCTCGTTCGTGCTCGCCGACTCGCCGGGCCACGTCCAGTACACCCGCAACATGGTGACCGCGGCGTCCACAGCGGACGTCGCGGTCGTGCTCGTCGACGCCCGTACCGGGCTGATCGAGCAGTCGCACCGGCACGCCACCATCGCCGCCCTGCTCGGCGTCGGCCACCTCGTCCTCGCGGTGAACAAGATGGACCTGGTCGGGTTCGCCGAGGACGTCTTCGACGGCGTGCTGCGCGACTTCGCCGAGCTCGCCGAGCGGCGCGGGGTGCGGTCGTGGTCGGCGGTGCCGGTGTCCGCGCTGCACGGGGACAACGTGGTGACCGCGTCGCCGCGGGTCCCGTGGTATGCCGGGCCTCCGCTGCTGGAGATGCTGGAGACGGTGCGGCCGACGGCCGGCGGGAGTGACGGGCTGGGCGCCCGGTTCCCGGTGCAGCTCGTGCTGCGCCCGCGCACGGCGGAGCACCCCGACTACCGCGGCTACGCCGGGCGGGTTGCCGTGGGCGTGCTGCGCGCCGGCGACCCGGTCACCGTGCTGCCGTCCGGTCGCACCAGCACGGTCGCCGGCATCGACACCTTCGACGGGCCGGTCGCCGAGGCGGTGGCCGGCCGCTCGGTCGTGCTCCGGCTCGCCGACGACCTCGACGTGTCTCGCGGGGACGTGCTGGTCGGCCCCGGCCGCCCGCCGGAGGTCACCCGGGAGGTGACCGCGACCGCGTGCTGGCTCGCCGAGCAGCCGCTCGTCGCCGGCTCGCGGTGGCGGGTCCGCCTCGCCACTCGCGACGTCCGCGCGATCGTCGCCGAGGTGGTCGACCGGCTCGACGTCACGACCGGGCGGCGGGAGCCGGCGGAGTCGCTCGCACTCAACGACATCGGCACGGTCCGGCTGCGCGCGGCCGAGCCGTTCGTGGTCGACGCGTACGGCACCAGCCGGGGCACCGGCGGGCTGGTGCTCGTCGACGAGCACACCGGGGCCACGGCGGCCGCCGGGCTGGTGGAGCAGGGGCGATGTCACGACCTGAGCGCGGCCTGACCGTCGACCGACCAGACCGTCCAGAGAGGACACACATGTACCGACGCTTTCGGCTCGGCCTGCGGGCCGCGCTGGTCACGCTCGCCGCCGGCGCCGCCGTCAGTGGGCTCACCGGCTGCGGCGCGTCCGGCGACGACGCCGCCGCGCCGGCCGGCCCGGCCGAGACACTGCGGCTCGGCTACTTCCCCAACATCACCCACGCCACCCCGGTGATCGGCGTCGAGAAGGGCTTCATCGCCAAGCGCCTGGGCGCCACGACGCTGGAGACGCAGACGTTCAACGCCGGCCCGGCCGAGATCGAGGCGCTGCTGTCCGGCGGACTCGACGCCGGCTACATCGGGCCGAACCCGGCGATCAACGCGTTCGCGAAGAGCCACGGCGAGGCGATCCGGATCGTGTCCGGCGCCGCGTCCGGCGGCGTGCAGTTCGTGGTCCGCCCGGGCATCGACGGCGCCGAGGACCTCAAGGGCAAGCGGATCGCGACCCCTCAGCTGGGCAACACCCAGGACGTCGCGCTGCGGGCCTGGCTGGCCGAGCACGGCCTGACCCCGAGCAGCCCCACCGAGGACGGCGACGTGCAGGTGGAGCCGAGCGAGAACGCGACGACGCTGCAGCTGTTCGCCGACGGCAAGATCGACGGCGCCTGGGTGCCGGAGCCGTGGGCGTCGCGGCTGGTGCTGGAGGGCGGCGGCACGGTGCTGCTGGACGAGAAGTCGCTCTGGCCGGACGGGCAGTTCGTGATCACGCACCTGATCGTGCGCACCGAGTTCCTGCAGCGGCATCCGGAGACGGTCAAGGCGCTGCTGCAGGGCCAGGTCGACACCACCGAGTGGATCGCGGCGAACCCGGCCGAGGCGAAGGCCGCGGCGAACGCGGGACTGGAGAAGCTCGCCGGCAAGCCGCTCGCGCCGGAGGTGCTCGACCGGGCCTGGTCGAACATCGAGCTGACGAACGACCCGATCGCCGCATCGCTGAAGGCCTCGGCCGACGACGCGGTCGCCGCCGGTCTGCTCGACGAGGTCGACCTCAAGGGGATCTACGACCTGCGGCTGCTGAGCGAGGTGCTGGACTCGCGCGGCGAGGCCCCGGTCGACGACGCCGGCCTGGCGAGCGGGTGAGGTCATGACTGCCCTCAGTACCCGGGTGCAGGCCGCCGGTCCCGCTTCGCAGGCAGGTCAGGCGGGTCCCGCGGGTGCGGCGTCCGGCCCGCCCGCGGTCCGGGTCGACCACCTGGTCAAGCGTTTCGGCCGCGGGCCGGTGGTGCTCGACGACGTCAGCCTGGACGTTGCGGCGGGCGAGTTCGTCTGCCTGATCGGCGCGTCCGGCTGCGGCAAGTCGACGCTGCTGAACGTGCTCGCCGGGCTCGAGCCGCCCACCACCGGCGCGGTCTCGGTGGCCGGCGGTCGGCCGGCGCTGATGTTCCAGGAGCCGGCGCTGCTGCCGTGGCTGACCGCGGCCGGCAACGTCGAGCTGGCGCTGCGGCTGCGCGGCGTGCCTCGCGCCGAGCGCCGGGAGCAGGCCGCCGAGCTGCTCCGGCTGGTGCGGCTGGAGACGGCCGGGCGGCTGCGGCCGCACCAGCTCTCCGGCGGGATGCGGCAGCGGGTCGCGCTGGCCCGGTCGCTGGCCCAGCGCTCGCCGGTGCTGCTCATGGACGAGCCGTTCGGCGCGCTCGACGCGATCACCCGGGACGTGCTGCACGAGGAGCTGACCCGGATCTGGCAGGAAACCGGCGTGAGCGTGCTGTTCGTCACGCACAACGTCCGCGAGGCAGTCCGGCTCGGCCAGCGGGTCGTGCTGCTGTCCTCGCGGCCGGGCCGGGTGATCGCCGAGTGGCCGGTGCGCATCCGCGGCACGCGGCGGATCGAGTCGCCCGAGGTGGCGACGCTCGCCGTGGAGATCACCGACCGGCTGCGGGAGGAGATCCGTCGCCATGCCCGCTGACCGCACCGACACGGTGCTCGTCGACGGCCGGCCCGTCGAGGGGCGGCCCGCCAACGGCTCGCTCGACTCGCTGGAGCGCGGTCTCGACGTGCTCACCACCGCCGGGCCCGCCCGCACCAGCCGGCGCCGGCGGCTGCTCGGCCGGGCGCTGCCACCGCTCGCAGCGGTCGGGCTGGCCCTGCTGGTGTGGCAGCTGGTGTTCTGGGCGGAGATCAAGCCGGCGTACACGTTCCCGTCGCCGGCCATGGTCTGGACCGCCCTCGCCGACGAGTGGGCGAGCGGGGCCCTGCCGCGGGCGATCTGGCTGAGCGTGTCGCGGGCGCTGCTGGGCTTCGCGGCGAGCGTCGCCATCGGCACCCCGCTCGGGCTGCTGGTGGCGCGCGTGCGGCCGCTGCGGACCGCGATCGGCCCGATCCTTTCCGGGCTGCAGTCGCTGCCGTCGGTGGCGTGGGTGCCGGCCGGGATCATCTGGTTCGGGCTGAGCCCGGCGACGATCTACTTCGTCGTGCTGCTCGGCGCCGTGCCGTCGATCGCGAACGGCACGATCTCCGGCGTCGACCAGGTCCCGCCCCTCTACCACCGGGTCGGGCGGGTGCTCGGCGCCCGCGGCCTGCGCGCTGCCTGGCACATCGTGCTGCCCGCCGCGCTGCCCGGCTATCTCGGCGGGCTCAAGCAGGGCTGGGCGTTCGCCTGGCGGTCGCTGATGGCCGCCGAGCTGATCACGCAGGCACCCCGGCTGGGCACCGGGCTCGGTCAGCTGCTCGACGCCGGCCGCCAGCTCGCCGACATCTCGCTCGTCTTCGGCATGATCCTGGCGATCCTCGCCGTGGGTGTCGCGATCGACCAGCTGCTGTTCAGCCCACTGGAGCGCGGCGTGCTGCGCCGGCGCGGCTTGCTCGCCGGGTGACGTGATGGCCTCCTATCCGCTGCTGCTCGACCTGGCCGGCCGCCGGGTGGTCGTGGTCGGCGGCGGCCGGGTCGCGCTGCGCCGGGTGCGCGCGCTCGTCGACGCCGGCGCGCTGGTGCACGTGGTGGCCCCGGACGTGCTGGCCGAGCTCGCCGCGCTGGACGTCGCGGTGCACCGCCGCCGGTACGCCGACGGCGACCTCGACGGCGCCTGGCTGGCCCACGCATGCACCGACGACCCGGCCGTCAACGCCGCGGTGGCGGCGGAGGCCGAGCGCCGGCGGGCGCTGTGCGTACGGGCGGACGCCGCAGCCGGCGGGTCGGCCCGGACTCCCGCGGTCGCCCGGTCCGGTGACCTGACGGTGGCGGTCGGCGCGGCCGGCGACCCGCGCCGGGCGGCCACCCTCCGGGATGCGGTGTCCAGGCTGCTCGACCT
>JBKOXW010000226.1:0-14501 GCA_046744115.1 Actinomycetota bacterium
GCACCCGGCTGCACGCCGAGCAGCTCACCCACACCGGCGCCGCGCGGCTCGCCGCCGACCACGGCTGCGCGAGCGCGGACCACCTGGAGCACGTCGACGCCACGGGCGCCCGGGCGATGGCCGGCGCCGGGGTCGTGGGCGTGCTGCTACCGACCGCGACGCTGTCCACCCGCGGCCGGACCTGGGATTCGGCGCGCGTGCTGCGCGAGGCCGGGGTGACGCTGGCGCTCGGCACCGACTGCAACCCCGGCACGTCGTGGTGCGAGTCGATGCCGTACGCGATCCAGCTCGGCTGCCTGCTGCTCGGTCTCTCCGTCGACGAGGCGGTCCGGGCGGCGACCGCGGGCGGAGCGGCGGCGCTGCGCCGCACGGACGTCGGCCACCTCGGCGTCGGCGGCCGCGGCGACCTCGCCGTGCTCGCCGCCGAGCACGAAGCCGACCTGGTGGCGCATCTGGGTGCGCCGGCGGTCCAGACGACAGTCGTGGGCGGCGTACCGGTCTCGGAGCCTGCATCTCGCCCGGTCGCGAGCGGCGCCCAGGCGGGGCGGGCGCTCTAGCTCGGGCGGTCTAGCTCAGGTCGTCGTGCAGCAGGAGGTCGAGCTCGGCGTCGACGTCGAACCGCTCGCTCTCGCAGCCCGGCGGCACCAGGTCGACGGTCCGGCGGAGGAACGTGACCAGCGCGTCGTGCGGCGCGGCGAAGACGGCCCGCCCGGACGGCGAGCACAGCTCGATGTAGTCCGGTCCGTCCGGGTCCTCCGGCGACGGCCAGATCCGCACGTCGCCGTCGCCGGTCGGCGCGACAAGCCCGTCGGCGAGCAGTTGGCGGGCGAACATCCACTCGACGCCCTGCGCGGTCGCGGTGGCCGGGAACGCGAGGTACACCGCGTACGGGTCGTCCGCGTCGTACCGCAGCGTGGCCGCCAGCAGCACGTCGGCCCGCGGCACGACCAGCCGGAGCGTCAGCGCGGCGCGCACTTCCCCTGCTTCTTGGCCCATCGCACGCTCCCCCGTGTCAGTCCTTCCTACCTACCCACGAGGTCTTTCGCATCTCGACGCGATACGGACTGGTCGGCGTGACGTTCGGCACGCACGTAGGATCTGCGCGAGGGCCACGACGACGCGGTCCGCCCCGGCGGTCGCGGCAACGGGGGTGACGACCTGAGCGGCGACAGCACGCCTCAGAGCGCGGAGCGGGAACGCTCCGACGACGAGCCCGGCCTGCTCGACGAGGTCGCCGAGCAGCTCGGCTTCCGGGACCGGCTCAAGGCCAACCCGGCGCTGGACATGGCCTGGCGGATCGGCGTCGGCGTCGTCGGCGTCGTCGTCGTGCTGCTCGGGCTGTTCCTCGTCCCGTTCCCCGGGCCGGGGTGGTTGATCGTCTTTGTCGGCCTCGGCATCCTCGCGACCGAGTTCGCCTGGGCGGAGCGGCTGCTGGACTACGGCAAGGGCAAGTGGCGGGCCTGGATCGGCTGGGTGAGCCGGCAGCCGCTGCCGATCCGGTTCCTGATCGGCGCCGGCTTCTTGCTGCTGCTCGGTGGGCTCGCGGCGGCGTACCTCGCCCTGTACGGCGTGCCGTTCGTCGGAGACTGATCCGGTACTCTGTGGCAGGCACCCGGGCGGTTGGCTCAGCGGGAGAGCGCCTCGTTCACACCGAGGAGGTCACTGGTTCGATCCCAGTACCGCCCACTCGACCTGGCGTTGCGCAAACCTCGCGCATGACGCCGCACCTCGCCGGCCACGCGGCCGTTTCTGCTGGCGAGTCACCACCTTTCCGATCGAGGCCTCGCTGACGTCGAGGATGCACATCGACGAACTCGAGATCGACGAGGCGCTCGTGCGTCGGCTGCTCGCTGAGCAGTTCCCGGAGTGGGCCGACCTACCCCTCCGCCGTGTGGAGGCCGTCGGCACCGTCAATGCGATCTTCCGCCTCGGGGATGAGCTCGCCGTGCGGCTGGCCCGCCGCGACGGGCCGACCGAGCCGGGCGGCCCGGAGCTCGATTGGTTGCCCAGGCTCGCCCCCCTGCTTCCCCTCGAGATCCCGTTCCCCATCGCGCAAGGCCGCCCGAATGGCGAGTACCCGTGGTTCTGGGATGTCCATGTGTGGGTCGAGGGCGAGACGGTGCCGGTCGAGGAGATCGACGCCATCCAGGCCGCGCGCGACCTGGCAGCGTTCGTTCGAGCGCTGCAGCAGGTGGACCCGGCGGGTGCGCCGGCCGGCCGCGGCATCCCGCTGGCCGAGCGCGACAGGGAAATCCGGTACTGGCTGGCGCGATTCGAAGGCGATGCCACGGTGACGGTGGAGTGGGAGCGAGCGCTTGCGGCGCCACCGTGGGACGGGCCGCCTGTGTGGCACCACGGCGACCTCGACGTGCGGAACTGGCTTGTGCGGGCTGGGCGCATCAGCGGCGTGATCGACTGGGGCTCCATGGGCGTCGGCGACCCGGCCTGCGACGTGATGGTGGCGTGGAAGCTCCACTCCGTCGCAGCGCGCGACGCGTTCCGCCAGGCGTTGTCGACGGACGACGCGACGTGGGAGAGGGCGCGCGGCTGGGTCCTCTCGCAGGCGGTCGCGGCGCTCGCCTACTACACGCCGGAGAACAACCCGACCCTTTACCACGAGGCGGAGGGCTGGCTCGAGCTCGTGCTGTCGGAGCGGTCAGGTGACCGGGATGTCGCGGCGGCGGAAGGCGGCCAGCCCGACGGCGACGAGGCCGGCTGCGATGGCGAGGAGCAGGACCAGCGGCAGCGCGGACACGTCGCCACCGGGCACCCGCGGGATATGGGTGAACGGTGAGAGATCCAGCGCCGCCTGGCTCAGCTGCAGGATCGCGCCGAGCTGACCGAGGAACAGGCAAGCCCCGAACGCAGCCCAGCCGACGGCCGTCGCGAGCCTCGGCCGCAGGCCGAACAGCGCGACGGTGAGCCCCGCCAGCACCCAGACCGCGGGCAGCTGCACGAACGCGCCGGCCAGCACCCGCGGCACCTCGCGGCCGATGTCGCCGACGCTCGCCCCGTAGACGAGGCCGGTGCTGAGCCCCGCGGCCGCCATCGCAACGGTCGGGCCGAGGATCGCGAACACGAGATGGCTTCCCGCCCAGGACAGCCGACCGACCCTCGTGGCCAGCACCGGCTCGGAGCGCAGGCTCGCCTCCTCGGTCCGCATCCGCAGCGCGGCCTGGATGGCGTACCCGGCGGCGATCAGCGCGGTGATGCTCATCGTGCCGGCGATGAAGACGTCGCTCAGCGCCGCCTTCCCGCCGAGGCGCGCGAAGACGTCCTCCAGTTGCTGGTTGTCGGCGAACAGGTCCTGCACGCTCTCGGCGACGCCGCCGAAGATCGCGCCCAGCGCGACGAACCCGGCGGTCCAGCCGAGCAGGGTGCCCCGGTGCAGCCGCCACGCCAGGGCGAGCGGCGTGCGCAGAGAGGGCGCGGCCTCGGCCGGGCCGGGCCGAGCCGGCAATAGGCCGGCGGCGAGGTCGCGGCGGGACTCCAGGCCGAAGGCGACGGCCACGAGGGCGGCGGTCAGCCCGGCGGCCAGCGCGAGGATCCACCAGCGCTCGTCGCCGAACGGGTGGACCTGGGCCAGCCAACCCAGCGGCGACAGCCAGGACAGCCACATGGGGTTGGGGCCCTCGCCACCGAGGTCACCCGCCGCCCGCAGCACGAACGCCACGCCCACCACCGTCACGCCGATGCCGCGGGCGGCTCCGGCGCCCTCGGTGAGCTGCGCGACGAGCGCCCCGACGCCGGCGAAGATGGCGCCGGAGGCCAACCAGGCGAGCCCGAAGGCGAACGATCCGCTCGCCGGCAGGTCCTGGCTCATCAGGCCGAGCGCCAGCAGCAGGGCCAGCACGAGGTTTGCGCCGATCGTGGCGACGAGCGCCGCGGCCAGCCCCGCGTGCCGGCCGACGACGGCGGAGCCGACGAGCTCGCGCCGGCCGGCCTCCTCCTCGACCCGGGTGTGCCGGATGACGGTGAGCATGCTGATCAGCCCGACGATGAGGATCGCGAAGCCGGCCCGCCAGAAGGTCAGCGCGCCCAGGCTGTCGTCGTACACGCGCCCGTACAGCAGGACGAAGGTGGAGTTGTCCTGGCTTTCGGTGGCATACCCCAGCCGGCCCGCGGCCGTGGGGTAGAGCTGCTTGATCGACGATTCCAAGGCCACCGGAACCACGGCCAGGAACGCGACCCAGATCGGCATGAGGACCCGGTCCCGCCGCAGGATCAACCGGACCAGGGCACCGGTACCCGCGAGCGAGTTCATCGCGCCGCCTCGTCCTGGTAGTGGCGCAGGAACAGCTCTTCCAGGGTGGGCGGCTGGCTCACCAGGCTCCGCACGCCCAGCGCGGTGAGACGCCGCAGCGCCGGGTCGAGCTGCTGGGTGTCCACCTCGAAACGCACGTGCTGACCGGTGACCTGCAGGTCGTGCACGCCGGCGAGGTCGGCAAGGCCGTTGGGTGGGCTCGCCAGCTCGGCGGAGATCGAGGTGCGCGTCAGGTGCCGAAGCTCGGCCAGGCTGCCGGTCTCGACCGTGCGGCCGTTGCGGATGATGCTCACCCGGTCGCAGAGCGCCTCGACCTCGGACAGGATGTGGCTGGAGAGCAGGACGGTCCGCCCCTCGCGGGCCTGCTCCTCCTCGATGACCTGCCGGAACACCTCTTCCATCAGCGGGTCCAGGCCGGACGTCGGCTCGTCGAGCAGCAGCAGCTCCACATCGGAGGCGAGCGCGGCGACCAGGCCGACCTTCTGCCGGTTGCCCTTCGAGTAGGCCCGGCCCTTCTTCCTCGGGTCGAGGTCGAAGCGCTCCAGCAGCTCGTCCCGGCGCCGCCTGTCCAGGCCGCCGCGCAGCCGGCCCATGAGGTCGATCACCTCACCGCCGGACAGGTTCGGCCACAGCGTGACGTCGCCGGGCACGTAGGCGAGGCGGCGGTGCAGGCTGGTGGAGTCGTTCCACGGATGGCCGCCGAGCATCCGCACCGTGCCCGCATCGGCCCTCAGCAGGCCGAGCAGCACGCGGATCGTGGTGGTCTTGCCCGAGCCGTTCGGGCCGAGGAAGCCGTGGACCTCGCCCGGCCGGACCTCGAGGTCCAGGCCATCGAGGGCGCGGGTGTGGCCGAAGTTCTTCCGCAGGCCGGTTGCGGTGATGATGTTTTCCACGGGTTCAGACGCTACACTCACTTCACGAGTTGGTGAATCGCGTCAAACGCATTGAGCGTCAAAAGTCTGTTAAGATCGCCGTTCTGCGATTGGAGGGGGAGCGAGCGATGGCGGAGGAACGCGACGGCGAGCGCGACGAGCAGGCGGCGCACCGGTTCGTCGAGCAGATGGCCCTCACGTTCGCTCACTTCGAGTTCCCGCGGATGCCGGCGCGCGTGCTCATGACCCTGATGACCGCGGAGGAGCCCGCGCTGACCGCCGGGGAGATCGGCGACCGGCTGGGCGTCAGCGCCGCCGCGGTCTCCGGCGCGGTCCGCTACCTGATCCAGATCGGCATGATCGTCCGAGAGCCGGTCCGCGGCTCGCGGCGGGACCGGTACCGGCTGCCGGACGACACCTGGTACGAGGTGAGCACCGGCCGCGGACACGTCTACGCGGAGCTCGCCAACGTGGCGAGCGCCGGGGTCGACGCGCTCGGCGGGCCGGGCACGGTGGCCGGTGCCCGGATCGCGGAGATGGTCGACTTCTTCCGCTTCATGCAGACCGAGCTCGTCGACCTGCTCGATCGCTGGCACGCGTCGCGGGGGCCAGCCTTTCGCGGGGCGCCCGTCGGCTGACATCAGACGGGGTCAGGCCGCCGGCAGGCGGGTGCGACGGGTGCCGGGCCGGGCCGCCTCGGGGCCCGTGACGTCAGGCGGCCTGCGCGTGCGGCGCGCGTCGAGCTCGCGCCACTCGGGCCGCAGCGCCGGCAGGGTCGTCGCGGCGAAATAGGCGGCCGCGAGCACCAGCACCGCCGGCGCGAAGCCGGCCGTCGCGACGAGCAGCCCGGCGACGGGTCCGCCGATGGGCATCCCGGCGTACGCCAGCGTGCCGCCGAGCGCGGTCACCCGACCGAGCAGCGGCCGCGGAATCCGCTCGTAGATCGTGGCCGACAGGATCGGGTTGATGAGGCCAGCGCCGATACCCGAGACCGTCCAGACCGCGACGACCATCCACAGTGGAGCGTCCAGCGCGAGGACGGCGATCCGGGGCGCTCCGCAGACGAGGAACGCGACGAGGTAGGTGGTCCGGCGGGGCAGCCGGTGCGCGATCCCGGTGGCGACGATCGAGCCGAGCACGGCGGTGGCCCCGAACCCAGCGCCGATGAGCCCCAGCGCGGCCGGGCCGCCGTTGTCCAGCGCCCACACCGGGAGCAGCACCGCGGACACGGCTGTGTCGATCAGGTTCGTGACCGCCACCATCCCGACGATCGCCCGGAGCAGCCGGTCGCCGCGCAGGAAGTCCAGTCCGGCCCGGAGGCGCTGCCGGTAGCGGCCGCTCTCCGCGGTCGCGGACCGGCGGTCCCGACCGATGGTCGCCGCGACGACCGCGGCGGAGATCGCGAACGAGCTCGCGTCGATGAGCAGCGCGGTGAGCGGTCCGAACCCGGCCACGACCACGCCCGCGAGCAGCGGCCCACCGACCTGGGCGAGCCGGTCGACGGTGCCGTACAGGCCGGTCACCCGCTCGAGCGCGAGACCGGCGGTGTCGGCGACGCCGGGCACGAGCGTCGACTTCGCGGTGTCGCCTGGCCCGCGGGCCGCCCCGGCCACCGCCACGAGCGCGAGCAGGGTGGGCAGCGGCAGCAGCTCGGCGGCGTGCAGCACCGGGACGGCGCCGACGACCACCGCGCTGGCCAGGTCCGCGGTCACGCTCACCCGGCGCGCGCCGACCTGGTCGATGAGCGGTCCGCCGGCCGCGCGGGCCACCACGTACGCGCCCAGCTCGCAGAACGCGACCAGTCCGGTCCTCGTCGGGCTGCCCGTGCTGACCAGGACGAACCACGGCAGGGCGATCATGGACAGCTGGGTCCCGGTCAGCGAGACGGCCTGCGCCGCCAGCAGCCCGACCAACCCCCGGCGGGCGGTCATCACTGCCCCTCGACCGGCGGCCCACCCGGACGCCGGAACATCTCGACGAGCACGCGCACCGGCGCGCTGCCCTGCGGGGCGTCCGCGATGCGCTCCGGATCGTCCTCCCGGCACCCGACGAGCAGGTCGGTCAGCCGCCGCTGCAGGAGGCGGAACTCCGCCGGCGTGAGACGCAGCGCGAAGTCGGCCAGCGGCGGGGCCCGCCACTGTTCGGGCAGCGTCGACCACTCGTCGAGGGCGCGCTGCGTCTCGTCCGCGTACTGCATCGCGAGCGTCCGCAGGAACGCCTCACCGGCCTCGGTGGCGGAGGCGTCGCCGCTGGCCAGCGCGGCGCCGTAGCGGGTCGTCCGGTGCACCGCCCGCCACCACCGCTCGCGGCCCGAGCCGCGGCCGGACTCCTCCTCGACGAACCCGTACGCGGCGAGCTGGCGCAGGTGGTAGCTGGTCGCTCCGGTGCTCGCGCCGACGCGATCGGCGAGCAGCGTGGCCGTGGCCGGACCGTGGGCGCGCAGCAGGCCGAGCAACCGCATCCGCAGCGGGTGGGCAATGCCGCGCAGCGAGCGCGGATCGAGCGTGATCTCGCTCTCGGGCTGGTGTGTGTCGTCGGTGGACATGGCCACGAGCCTAGACCGCAAAGACTGCTTTGCAAAGACATCTATGCAAAGAAGTCGTTGCGGTGCGCGCTCGATGAATAAGCTCGGCGGCGCCGGTCTTATGGCTGATGGTCACCGAACCCGGAGGTAGGACATGACCGACCGAGAACCCGTCGAGGTCACCAACCTCGACCGCTACGGCTTCCCGGCCCTGCCCTGGAGCAGGGCGCACGACGCGCTTCGCGTCGGCGCGCTCGGACCCGACGTCACGGCGTTCCTCGGGACGACCCGGCCGGACGGCCGGCCGCACGCGGCCGGGATCGGCGTCCTCTGGCACGACGGCGACGTCTACTTCACGAGCGGGCCGGGCATGCGCAAGAGCCGCAACCTGGCCGCGAACCCGGCCTGCACGCTGTCCGCCCGGCTGCCGGGCATCGACCTCGTCCTCGAGGGCGAGGCCAGGCGGGTCGTCGACGCGCCGACGCTGGAGCGGGTGGCCACCCTGTACCGGGACGCTGGGTGGCCGGCCGAGGTGGACGGCGACGCGTTCACCGCGCCGTTCAGCGCGCCGAGCGCCGGCCCGCCGCCGTGGCACGTCTACCGCCTCACGTTCCACACCGCGTTCGGGGTCGCCACCGCCGAGCCGCACGGCGCGACCCGCTGGCGGTTCGATCGGTGATCAGGCATGAGGCGCCGACTCGAGAGTCGGCTGGGTGAGCGCGCGGCGGCAGTCCGAAGTGGACAGCGAGACTGCCGGAGCTGTCCGGCCGCGCGTGCTGACCCGCGCGCTGGCGCTCGTCTTCCTGGCCAGCTTCGGGGCGCTGACGTGCTTCTACCTGCTGCTGTCGGTGGTCCCGCTGTACGCCACCTCGGTCGGCGCGGGCGGGGTCGGCGCCGGCCTGGTCACGGCCGCGCTCATGTTCTCGACCGTCGCCGCCGAGCTGGTCACGCCGCGGCTGGTGCACCGGTACGGGTACCGACCGGTGTTCGCCGCCGGGCTGCTCCTGCTCGGCGCCCCGGCCCTGGCGCTGCCGGCGGCCGCGAGCCTGACCGGCATCCTCCTCGTCAGCGTGGCACGGGGCCTGGGCTTCGGAGTCCTCGTCGTGCTGGGGAGCGCGCTGGTCGCCTCGCTCGTCCCGGCCGAGCGCCGCGGCGAGGGGCTGGGGCTCTACGGCGTCGTCGTCGGCGTGCCCTCGATCGTCGCGCTGCCGCTCGGCGTGTGGCTCGCGGGGCGGGTCGGCTTCACCGCGGTGTTCGTCGCTGGGGCGGCGGCCGCGCTGGCCGGTCTGGTCGCGGTGCCCGGCATACCCGGCCGGCCACCGGAGGTCGAGCGGCCGCTCGGCATCCTCGCCGGCTTCCGCTCACCCGCGCTGCTCCGACCCTGCATCGTCTTCGCCGCGACGACGACGGCGGCCGGTGCCGTCGTCACGTTCCTGCCGCTGGCGGTGACCGCGGCGTCCGGCACCCTCGCCGCGGTGGCGCTGCTCGCCCAGGCCGCGACGGCCACCGTCACCCGGTGGTGGGCCGGGAGGCACGGCGACCGGCACGGCTCGGCCCGGCTGGTGATGCCGAGCCTGCTGGCCGCCGCGGCCGGAATGCTCGGCCTCGCGCTGACCGACAGTCCGGCCGCGGTGCTGGTCGGCATGGTCGTCTTCGGGGCTGGCTTCGGCGTCGCGCAGATCGCCACGCTGTCGATCATGTTCGAGCGGGTGACGCCAGCCGGTTACGGCACGGTGAGCGCGCTGTGGAACCTCGCGTTCGACGCCGGGCTGGGCCTGGGCGCCGCGGGCTTCGGCGTGCTCGTGGCGCAGACCGGCTATCCCGCCGCGTTCGCCACGACGGCCGGCCTGATGCTGGTCGCGCTCGCACCCGCCTGGCGCGACCGCGCGGTTCCGGCCCCGTCAGCCGCCCGCTAGCGCGGCGTCGAGCTGGCGCGGCCGGCGGACGCGGTCAGGGGCCGCCGGTTGGCGCGCGGGCGGCGCCCTGCCGTACGGAGTCGGCGGCGGCGCGGATGGGCACCAGGTCGGCCGGTTGGGCGATTGCGTGCTCGGCGTCGGCCACGATAAGGCGGGTCTCCTCGTCGACGACGGCCTGCCGGGCCGGGTCGTCGCCGACCACGTCCGAGCAGGTGGCGAGCAGTCGCAGCAGGGCGACCGCGACGGTCGGTTCGCGGGCGCCGTACCGCCGGATCGTGCCGCACGCGAGCGTGAGGTAGTCGGCGAACCGCCAGCCCGGCACGATCACCGCGGCGGCGCCGGCGCTGTCCCGGGCGATGTCCGCGCCGAGCGGCCGCGCGGCGAGCTCGCTGAGGATCACCGACAGGTGGTCGATGGCCTGGATCGCCGTGTAGGGGTCGTTGATCGCCGGCGACATCGCCTTGGCGGCGACGTCGACGAGCTGGCGGACGCCGAACGCCGCGTCCTGCTCGAAGGTCCGCTCGAACCCGACACGGACCGCACCGTCCAGAGCGTCGCCGAACGGCGCCGGGTCCGGCGGGGGATCGCCGGGCCGGGCCGGCCACATCCACGCCAGGGTCGTGCCGGCGACCACGTGGTCGCCGACCCGCGGTCGCAGCCGCAGCACGACGCCGTACCGGTCGACCAGCGGCAGCAGCTCCCGCGGGTGCACGGTCTGCACGTAGCCGGAGCGGCGGCCGGCCAGCGGCATCGCGCCGTCGGGGACCGCCGGGGCGTCGGTGCCGCCGCCGTGCAGGCCGTCCCGGATCGCCGCGAGCGTGTTGCGCTCGGCCACCTGCATGATCGCGTCGACCTGGATCGAGTGCGCGAGATGGTGGGCGAAGTAGACGAGCATCCCCAGGCTGGCGAACATCAGCCCGATCGCCCCGCTGACCGCGAGCCGGGGGAACGACGCGGTGCGGCTGCCCTCGGACACGCCGACCGTGTAGAGCCCGGCGGCGCTGTACGCGAACGTCGCGACGAACACGCTCAGCACGACCTGGTTGTGCCGGTCCCGGAGGAAGTTGCGCAGCAGCCGCGGCGAGAACTGGGTGGACGACAGCTGCAGCGCGACGACGGTGAGGCCGAGCACCAGCGCGATGACGGTCACCATCGTGCCGGTGATCCCGAGCAGCAGCGTGCGGGCATCGTCGGCGGTGCCCTGGAAGAGCAGCGGCGCCAGCGGCGAGTCCGGGCCGACGTCGATCAGCGAGAGGGTCGAGCCGGCGATCAGCGCGGCCAGCACCGACGCGCTCGGCAGCACCCACAGCGCGCCGCGCAGGTACTCCCAGAGCGCCTCGCGTCGGACCATGAGAACCCCCAAGGCACCGTGCAGCCGTTGATCACCGACGTCAGCGTGGCCTCGTTCCGATGACGACGGTCGCGGCCAGCTCGTCGGACCGGGCCACCCCGGGGATCATCCCGTATCGGGCGACGTTCCGGGCGGCCTGACCGGCCTGGCCCGCGCTCGTCTCGACCAGCAGGTGGCCGCCCGGGGCCAGCCAGTCCGGCGCGGACGCGGTCACCCACCGCAGGATGTCGAGCCCGTCCGCGCCGCCGTCGAGCGCCACGCGCGGCTCGTGCAGGCGGGCCTCCGGGGGCAGCAGCCCGACCTCCTCGGTGGGAACGTAGGGCGCGTTGGCGACCAGGACGTCGACGCCGCCGCGCAGGCGGGCCGGCAGCGGCCGGTACAGGTCACCCTCGTACACCCGACCTCCGACGGCGGCGAGGTTGCGGCGGGCACAGCGCACCGCGACCGGGTCGACATCGACGGCGTGCAGCTCGACCCCGGCACCGGCGGCGGCCAGCGCGGCGCCCACCGCCCCGGACCCGCAGCAGAGATCCACGACGACGGCCGCCGCAGGGGCGAGGGCGGCGGCCTGGCCGACGAGGAACTCGGTGCGGCGGCGGGGGACGAACACCCCGGGCTCGACGGCGATCCGCAGGCCGCAGAACTCCGCCCAGCCGAGGACGTGCTCGAGCGGCTCACCGGCGGCCCGCCGGTCCACCATCGCGGCAAGATCGGCCGGCGTCGGTGCCGCCGCGATGAGCAGCCGCGCCTCGTCCTCGGCGAAGACGCAGCCGGCGGCTCGGAGCCTGCTGACGACGGCCGATGGCGAGCGCGGTGACGGGGAGGCGGACATCAGAGCCTCACGGTAATGCCCAGGCGTGCCCAGCCCCGGCGCGTTCCGGACGGGCTAGGCAGAGGCCCGCCGGATCGTGTCGGGGTCGAGCGCCGCCGCGGCGGCGGAGGACGCGCGCTCGGGGCCGACGATCCGGCTCAGCCTCGCGAGCAGGTAGGCGACGTCCTGGTCGAGAACGGAGGCGTCGGCGGCCGCGTGGGCGTGGCTGAAGTCGACCAGCCAGGGCACCCGGTCGTCGTCGACCACGATGCTGCCCGGGCGGAGGTCGCCGTGGGCGATGCGGGCCTGGTGCAGGATGCCGACCTGCCGCCACAGCTCGCGCAGCAGGTCGTCGTCGACCTCGTCCGCGGCGAGGTCCCCGAGCATCCGCCCGGGCACCCAGTGCTGCACGAGCAGGCCGGCGCCGTCGGCCTCGCCGGCGAGCACGATGCCGGGGGTGCGCACCCCGGCCGCCTGGGCGAGCAGTGCCATCGCCGCCTCGTGCCGGACCTGCTGCGGGGGCGGTCCGGTCGGCCTGCCGGCGCGGCGGACCCCGCGAACCCGCCGCCAGGCTCGGGCGATCACGTCGTTGTCGCGGCGCTCGCGTGGAAGGTACTTGACGAAGTAGTCGTGGCCCGTGCCGCTGCCGGCGACGAAGTACGCCGCCCGGGGTGCGTCGACCCCGCCGAGCGCCTGCACATCCAGCGGGTCCAGGCCGGCCCGGGTCAACGCGCGCATCACCGGCGCCGTGGACGGTCGCCCGCCGGGCGCGCCGAGCAGCAGGTGCACGATCACGCCGGCCGTCCAGCCGAGCGCGGCGCCGCCGACGACGTCCAGCGGCAGGTGCGCGCCGACCCACACCCGGGTCACGCACACGGCGACCGCCAGCGTCCAGGCGATCCGCCGGCCGCGCCGGCCCAGGTACGGGCTGGCGACGGTGGCCAGCGCGACCGCGACCGCCGCGTGGCCGGAGACGTACCCGAGTCCGCCCACGGGCGCGCCGCCGTACAGATGTACGTCGTCGAGCAGGGCGGCCGGCCGGCCACGTTGGATCTGGTCCTTGACGACCTTGGCCAGGATCCAGATCGTGCCGCCAGCCACGGCGAAGTCGAATGCCAGCCGCCAGCGCCGGGTCGCCGCCGCCAACGCCGCGGTCGCCGGTACGGCGCCGAGGTTGCCCAGCTGCATCACCGCCCACACCAGCGGCCATAGCCAGGCTGGCAGCGGCAGGTCGTTGATCAGCCGGAACAGGTTCTCCTCGGTCACGCCCACCTCGTCGCGGCGGATCGGGATCGAGGCCAGCACGAACGCCAGCACGCCGATCGCGAGCCGCACCAGATCCGCAGGGTGCCGGGCGAAGCTGAACCGGCGTTCCGGCCCGGACGCGCCCGCCACGGTCGCGGGCCCTGTCTCGCTCATCGGGGCCCGATCGGGTTGAGCCGCAGCCGCCCGCCGGAGCGCTCCCGCAGCTCGGCATCCAGGTCGGCCCGGCTGGTCGTGCTGAGCACCAGCCCCGCCTCCCGGGTCAGGTGCGCGATCCCGCCGGGGGTGGCCCGCAGCTGGACGGTGATGCAGCCGCGGCCGAGCACGTCGAACCACGTGACGGTCGTCGTGTCGCCGCTGTGGGCGGTCCGTTCCCAGCGCCGCGCGCCAAGCGGCCCGGCGGCGGTGAGCGCCGCACCGCTCGCGTCGCAGCGCTCGGTGAGCGTCACCGCGACCGCGGCCTCGCCCTCGGTGTCGTCGTCGAGCGCCAGCTCGGCGCGGCCCGCGTTGACGAAGATGCCGTGCACGCTCCAGCCGGCCGGCAGCGCGCGCAGGCACGGCACCCGGGTCGCAGCCGGAACCGCCTGCGCCATCAGCCACTGGGTCTCCAGCCGGGTGCAGCCGGCGTCGGTGGTGTAGAGCGGGCTGCGGGTCGCCTCGTTGCCGGTGTAGAGCCGCGGGTTGATCGCCAGGAATGCCACCAGCACGACCGCCCCGGCGAGGATCAGGCACCGGCGCAGCGTCCACCGCTGCATCGGGATCGGCTTCGGCGGCGCCGGCAGCAGCGCGACGAACTCGCGGTGCAGGTCGCGGTCCTGCGCCCGGATGTTCCGGCGCAGCTGCGAGGGCATGGTCAGCCGCCGGGTGGCCGCGAAGGCCTCGCTGATCTCGGCGACGGTGAACTGGCGCAGCGCCCGCTGGTAGACCCGCTCGGCGTCCGCGCGCAGGCCGAGCACCAGCATCATGTTGGCCAGGTCGACGGCCTGCCGCCACGGGCTCGGGCGGTACTCGACGAAGCCCGCGTCGACGAGCCACACCCGCCGGTCACGGACCAGCAGGTTGGCCGGCTTGATGTCGCGGTGGGCCAGGCCGGCGTCCCACAGACGGCGGACGATGCCGAGCGCGTCGTCGATGATGTCGTCGTCCAGCTCGGCCGAGCCGATCTCGGTGGCATCGGCGACGAACTCGGTCACGAGCAGGTACTCATCCCCCGGGGTCACCTCGGCGATGCCGAGCGAGCGCGGGCTGGAGATGCCGGCCCGCTCCAGCAGGGCGAGCGCGTAGTCCTCCTGCTCGACCAGCCGGCGCACCGAGCCGAACGGCTTCTCGTCCTCCAGCTTGCCGTACAGCAGCTCGCGGCCGAGCTTGTACCAGCGGTCCGAGCGCAGGTGGCTCTTCGCGAACAGCTTCGCGAACAGCACCCTCGGCGGGTGGAGTTCCACCCGCAGCGGCGTGGACGCGGCCGAGCCGGCCAGCCCGAACCGCCGCAGGTCGACCACG
>JBKOXW010000314.1:0-6214 GCA_046744115.1 Actinomycetota bacterium
CTGCTTGTGGTCGGACAGCCCCCGGTCGTGGCCGACGCCGACCACCCAACCCGACGTTCACCGTCGGCTGGCTGGACCACGCGCAGGCCCGCGGTTTCGGCACCGACACGGGGCCGCCGGCCGTAAGGCCCGCACGCGCAGCCGCCGCGATCGGCACAATCGGGCGGCGAACTCGCTCCCGCAGGCCGCCGACTCGTGCCGCCCGCTGATGCGGCGTTCACGGTCAAATGACGGTCAAATGATCAAGGCCTGGTCTCCGTCTCGGATGACCAAGCGCCTCTGACCTGCACGTCCTGGTAGCGGGGGCAGGATTTGAACCTGCGACCTCTGGGCTATGAGCCGCCGTCCATAACGCGCTGCATGTATTGCTCGACCAGTTTCCGGCCTTCGGTGTGTCGCTCGCGCATGAGATGCCTGTAAACCTCGGCGGTGAGTGTTGGCGAGCGATGTCCAAGCCGCTGCTGCACGTCGAAGATGGTTAGGCCGGCGTCGAACATGAGCGAAGCGGCGGTGTGACGGAGCGAGAGCCACGTTATGCGTCGCGCCCCGAGACCTGCTCGCGCGAGCGCCGGCTTGAGCACGTCACGGCTGAAATTGCTACGAAGCGGAAGCGTGCCGTTGCGGTTGAGGAATAGGAAACGTTCACGGTCGTCACCAGGACAGTAGCGCTCGACATGTTCGGTAAGCGCCTGCATGACACCGGATGGCACCGGAACGGTGCGGTGCTGTTCGGTCTTGTCCAGGTGCTCGACGAACCTCTCCATGCCGTTCTGGTTGACGACCACCCAGCCGAACGAGATCTCCGACTTTAGCGGGTTGAGATCTCAGACCCGAACACCGAGCGCCTCGTTCCAACGCGGACCCAGCCAGCAGCCCATCGCCACCATCGCGGTGTAGCGGCCGTTGGTTCGCAGGCCAGCGTAACGCGGGTCGGGGTCGGCGACGGCGGCGATGAGGCGCCGGACCTCCTCGCCACTCAGCACGTCGTCGAAGCACTTGCTGATCTTCGGCTTGGTCGGCAGAACGACGTCGATCAGCGGGTCTGAGATCACACGGTCCTTGACTGCGCGGCGGATCGGACCACGAAGCAAGGTGTAGCAATGGCGCACAGCGATCGGCACCATCCGATCCGACAGCTGTGCGACCCAGTCATCCACATCGGACGGTCGAATGTCGCAGAGGCGCCAGCCGGGGCCATCCACGGGCCACTCGTCGCCGAGCCAGCCGCTCGACTGGCGACCCGTTTATAAGCCCATAGCGCTCGGTGGCTCGCGCCGCCGGACGGCTTGCCCCCTCTTACCGAGGTTCGAGGGAGTGAAGCCTCGCATGCTCGGGTTAGTCAGTATCGACTCGATCCTCACGGGATGTGGGCTGGTCCAACCCGCGGTCGTGATCTTCCGGTGCGGCGGTCCCGGAGTGGCACGACTACCACCTGATCATCGAGGTTGTGCCGATTCGGCTGGGGAGTACGCCAGGACGACAACACCCGACGGCCAAGATCACGCTGACCCCCGGATAGTTGGGGCATTTTATGCGATTTCTGGTCATCGCTCCTCCCGGAGGCCTATGTCAACGGCTTCGCCGGGACGTCGCGATGACAGCACAAACACGGTGTCCGCGAGAGCGACTACCACCGACGAGCAGCGCAGGAACCTTGAAGCTCAAGATCTGCGGTTTGCTCAATGGCGAGTCGCCGACCGGCTCGGCGACGACCTATCCGCGTTCTGGCGGCTTCGACGGCCCGGCGTTGGACGGATGGGTACGGGGCTGACCTTCTGACAGATCCGTTCCAATTGTGGCTACGCAGCGGGGACTGTGCGAAGTGTGAATCGCATATTCCTGTCGTACGGGAGCGACGAGGAACCGTCGCGCGTCCGGTTGGCGCGGTCCGGTTCACCCCTCGGCCCGCGTCGCCCGGCACTCCGACGCCGGCATGCGCGGCGGCTGGCCGCCGGGCGAGCCGGGCGACGGTTCGGGTCAAGGCAGGACCACTGCGTCCGGCATGCCGGCGGTGGCTCGGGTGCCGGTGATCTCGCCGGTCGTGTTGTCGAGGTGGGCGCTCGCCGGCGGGCGGGCCGAATCGGCCAAGTGCAGTAAGCGGCCGACGCAGCGCAGGCCCACGACGGGCGGCCTTTCGGTGAGTCGGGTGTCCACATCGGACGCCCAGCCAAAGTGGCGCCTCCGGCCCGGGTCGTTGTTGTGGCGGCGCGGGTCATGTGGTGGTCAGCCCTCTTTCGTGCAATGGCGAGTACGCGCCCATCCCACGGTGTTGAATGCCCTTGATCAGCCTGCCCTCGGCGTTGGGAGGGGATGTGTCGCCCGTCGCCAATGCTGCCGCGGCGCCCGCCGCCGTGTCTCTGCCCGAGGGTGGCGGCGCGATCGCCGGCCTGGGAGAGACCTTCCGAGCCGACCCGTATACCGGGACCGGCTCGCTCACCGTTCCGATCGACCTGCCTGCGGGCCGCGGCGGTCTCACGCCGGAGCTGGCGCTCAGCTACGGCACCGGCATCGGCAACGGCCCCTTCGGCCTCGGCTGGGCGCTGACAGTCCCGACGGTGGTGCGCAAGACCTCGGCAGGCGTGCCGCGCTACCGCGACGAGGACCCCGACCCTGCGCTACACGACACGTTCGTCGTCACCGGCCAGGACGAGCTGGTCGCCGTCCCGCCGGCCGCACCTGGCGACCCGCAGCGGTTCCGGCCGCGTACCGAGGGTGCCTTCGGGCGGATCGAGCACCGGGCCGCGCCGGGGGACCCGGCGCACGACATGTGGGAGGTGCGCGGGGTCGACGGGCGCCGCAGCTTCTTCGGCGGGCTCGACGCGGGCGGCGTGCTGGCGGCGACGACGGACCCCGCGATCGGCGTCTCCCGGGTCTTCAGCTGGGCGCTGACCCGGACCGAGGACGCTTTCGGCAATCGGATCGAGTACCGGTACGAGCGGGACACCGTCCGGAGCGAGGGCCCGCCGCGGGCGCACCGCTGGGACCAGCTCTACCTCTCGCAGATCCGGTACGCCGACTACGGTGACCCGCACGACCCGGAGTTCCTGGTCACCGTCACGTTCAGCTACGAGCCCCGCCCCGACCCGTTCTCGACCCACCGCGCGGGCTTCGAGATCCGCACCGTCCGCCGATGCACCACGATCTCGGTCGCCGTCGTCTCCGGCGGCGTGGCGGCGCCGGAGCGCGCCTACCACCTGCGCTACGTCGACCCGCCGCCGCTCAACGGCGTCTCGCTGCTGGCCTCAGTGGCGCTCGAGGGTCTCGGCTCCGGCGGCACGCAGGAGGTGCCGCCGCTGCTGTTCGGCTACCGGGAGTTCGACCCGGCCCGGCGTGACCTGCTGCCGGTGCCGGCCGGAGAGCTGCCGCCGCGCCCGATCGGCGACCCGGCCCGCGAGCTGATCGACCTGTCCGGCGACGGGCTGCCCGACCTCGTCGAGCTGGGCGAGACGGCGCGCTGGTGGCGCAACCGCGGCGACGGCAGCTTCGCCGCGCCGCAGCTCATCCCCGGCGCGCCCGGCGGCCTCCGGCTGGCGGACCCCGGCGTCCAGCTGGTGGACGCCGACGGCGACGGCCGCGCCGACGTCCTGGTGTCCCGGGACGGCACCGCCGGCTACTACCCGGCCGGCGCCACCGGGCCGCGCGGCCCCGACGCCTTCCACCGGTATGCGTTCGCGCCGAGCTTCTCGCTGGAGGACCCGGCCGTCCGGCTCGTCGACCTGACCGGCGACGGCGTCACCGACGCCGTGCGCTCCGGCGCCGAGATCGAGTGCTACTTCGCCGACCCCGAGCGCGGCTGGCGCCCCGAGGCCACCCGGCACTTGCCCCGGGAGCGGGCCGAGACGTTCCCCGACCTCGACTTCACCGACCCGCGGGTCGGCTGGGCCGACATGACCGGCGACGGGCTGACCGACCCAGTCCTCGTCCACGACGGCGTCGTCAACTACTGGCCGAGCCAGGGGCACGGCGACTGGGGCCCGCGGGTGACCATGCAGCGACCCCCGGACCTGCCGTTCGACTACGACCCGCGCCGCGTGCTGCTGGCGGACGTCGACGGCGACGGCCTGGCCGACCTGCTCTACCTGGGCACCGGCGGCCTCACTGTGTGGATCAACCAGTCGGGCAACGGCTGGAGCGCGCCGGTCGTCGTGCCCGCCACGCCCGCGGTGGACGACGTCGGCACCGTGCGGGTTGTCGACCTGCTCGGCAGCGGCGTATCGGGCGTGCTGTGGGGCGTGGCCGCGGGGAGCCCGTGGCAGCGGCCGATGTACTTCCTCGACCTCACCGGCGGCGGCAAGCCCTACGTGCTCACCGGGCTGGACAACAACCGCGGCGCCACAACGACGATCGAGTACGCCTCCTCCACCCGGTTCCTCGTGGACGACGACGCGTCCGCGGCCACCCGCTGGCGCACGAGCCTGCCGTTCCCGGTGCAGGTGATCCGGCGCGTCGCCGTGGCGGACCGGCTCTCCGACTCGTCGCGGTCGACCGAGTACCGCTACCGGCACGGGGTCTGGGATGGCCGGGACCGCGAGTTCCGCGGCTTCGCGCGGGTCGAGGAGCTGGACGTCGAGTCGTCCGCCACCGGCGCCGCTGTGCCGCCGCCGGTGCTGACACGCACCTGGTTCCACGTCGGCGCCGTGCCCCTGCCGGGCGGCGACGCGCAGCCGCTGGACCTCTCCGACGAGCACTGGGCCGAGGACCCCTCGCTGCTCGCGGCGCCGGCGGCGCAGGCCGGCTGGCTGGCCGCGATGACGCCGGCCGTGCGCCGCGACGCGCTGCGGGCGCTGCGCGGCCGCCTGCTGCGGCAGGAGCGGTACGTGCTGGACGGGACGCCAGACGCTGGCCGGCCGCAGTCGGTCTCGGAGACGCTGCACGGCCTGGTCCCGCTGCCGGTCGGCGCACCGCCGGCGGTCCCGCCCGCGGCGTGGCAGCAGCGCGTGCACTTCCCGCACGAGCTGGCCACCCGGTACACGGCGTGGGAGCGAGGCTTCGACCCGCACACGACGGTGACGTTCACCGACGGCTACGACCGGCACGGCCAGCCCGGCGAGCGCACCGTCGTCGCGCTGCCGCGCGCGTCCGTCCGCCGGACGCCGATGACCGCGGACGTCGTCGGCCGGGTCGACGTCGACGGGGAGGTCCTGCACGCGCTGCACACCCGCACCGAGCGCGCCGTCGCGGACCCCGGGCTGGAGCTGCACGACCGGGTGGCCCACGAGCGGACGTTCGCCCTCGCCGCGCCGCCCGTGGTGACCGAGACGACGCCCGGCGACCTGGCCGCGGTGCTGCGCGACCAGGTCGCCGCCGCGCGGGCGGCGCACCAGCGGTTCGTCACCAACCTGCGGGCCTGGACGCCGGGCACCACCCTGCCCGCCGGCGTCCGGCTGCTGACGCACGACGTCTCCCGGTACGACGGCGTTGCCTTCACCGGCCGGCCGCCCGGCCAGGTCGGCCCATACGGCGCGCTGAGCAGCGTCGAAACCCTGGTCGCCGACGACGGCGACCTCGACGCGGCGTACGGGGCCGCGCGGCCGACGTACCTCGGCGGCACTGCCCCGCTGCCCGCGGGGGCGCCTGCCGGGTTCGGCGCCGACCTCGGCTACCGGAGGGTCACCGCGTCCTCCGACGGGTACCACGACGGCTGGTACTGCTACCGGGACCGGCGCTGCTACGACGTGCAGGTCGCCGGGGCGGCGCAGGCCCGCGGGCTGGTGCTCGCGACCCGCGACGCGCTCGGCCACCGCACGGACCTCACCCCGGACGCCACCTGGATGTTCCCCGCCGCGGTGAGCGATCCCGCCGGGCTGGTGACGACGGTCGAGTACGACCGGCTTCGGGTGGCCCGGATGACCGACGCCAACGGCCACGCCGTCCGCGTCGCCTACACGCCGCTCGGCCAGGTCGCCCGGGTGGTGCACGAGCGACGCGGCGGGGGCGGCGGCACGGACGCCGCACCGGAGATCGAGTTCCGCTACGACCTCGGCGCCTACGCCCGGACCCGGTCCGGCCCCCGGCCGCAGCCGGTCTGGGTGCACCACCGGCGCCGCGTGTGGCACGCGGACGACCCGGACGACGACGGCGCCGTCGTCGAGGTGCGGCAGTACTCCGACGGGTTCGGGCGGCTGTTGCAGTCGCGCACGGAGGCGGAGGAGTTGGCGTTCGGCGCCGACGCCGTGCGCGGCGACGACGTCGGGCTGCCGATCGCGGCCGGCGC
>JBKOXW010000092.1:0-5164 GCA_046744115.1 Actinomycetota bacterium
ATGCGGTCCAGCGCGGCCGGCAGCCGGTCGGCCGGGCCCTGCGCCGCCCCGCCGCAGGTGAGCACGACCTCGATGTCGGTGGCCGCCTCCACCGCCGCGGCCAGCCCGCCGGCGGGGGTGTCCGGCACCGGCATGGCGAGCGTCAGCTCGCCGCCCAGCCAGCGCACCAGGCCGGGCAGCTGCGGGCCGACCCCATCGCGCACCAGCCCGTGCCCGGCCCGTCCGCTGGAGATGATCTCGTCGCCGGTGATCAGCGCACCCACCCGCGGGCGCGGGCGGACGTGCAGGACGTCGAGCCCGACGCTGGCGGCGAGGCCCTGCAGCACGGGGGTGACCGGGGTGCCGGCGGGTGCCAGGTCGGTGTCGGTCGGCACGTCCTCCGCGACGGAGCGGATGTGCCGGCCGGCGACGATCTCCCCGCCGCCGGCGGAGACCAGATCGCCGTCGCGGTCGACCGACTCGTACGGCAGCACGGCCGCCGTGCCGGCCGGGATCGGCGCCCCGGTGGCGACCTCCGCCGCATCGCCGGGCGGGAGCGGCCGCGAGTCGCCGTGCCCGGCGAGAACCCGGCCGATCACCCGCCACGGCCCGCTGGTCGAGCTGACCGCGTAGCCGTCCAGGGCCGCGCAGTCGAAGGCGGGCAGCGGCGTCAGGGCGCGGAGTGGGACGGCGAGCGCGCAGCCGAGCGCATCGGCGAGCGGGACGGTGTCGTGCGCCAGCGGCTCCGGGGCGGCGTAGGCGGCCAGCCGCGCGGACGCCCACGGCGTCAGCTCCCGATCGGTCGTGCTGGCATCACCCACCGTCAGGCCCCGCCGGACGAGGCGGTGTCGTCCGCCGAGCCGGCCGCGCGGGGCGAGCCGGCCGCGCCGGACGAACCGGCCGCACCTGGAGAGCCGGTGCCGTCGCGACCGGGCCACTCCGCGGCGAGGCGGACGACGCGGGCAGCCAGGTCGGCCGTGGCCGAGCGCGGGTCGGACGACCGGCCGGCGGCGAGCCCGACCAGGTACGCGGTGAGCGGCGCGGCCGGCCGGGCCACCCCGTGTGCCACGTCACGCGCGAGGTCGAGCACGAGATCGGTGGTCGATCGTCCCTCGACGGCGTCGGTCACGCCGAGCGCGCGGCAGACCGCCTCGGTCCACTCGCCCAGCTCGCCCTGCAGTCCGAGTTGGCCCTGCGCACCCGGCTCGCCCTGCAGTCCGGGTTGACCCTGCGCTCCCGGCTCGCCCTGCTGTCTGGGCTGGCCCTGCTGTCTCGGCTGGCCCTGCTGTCTCGGCTCGCCGGGCGCGCTCACACCCACTCCCTCGCTCTGGCCAGATCCTCCGCGGTGTCGCAGTCGAACCAGGGTGGCGGACCGCTGTCCGCCCGGACGGCACGGCGGACCAGCGGCTCGGCCGCCTCGAGCAGAGCCCGCAGCGACACGCCGGCGAGGCTGCGCCCGCCCTCGACCGGCTCGCCCAGGGTGGCGAGCGCGTCGCGGAGCAGTTCGGTGCGCCACGCCGAGCAGAGCGGCTGGTCGCGGCCGGCGTCGTCGACCAGCAAGGCGGCCGCCGCGGTCGGGTCGCTGTCCAGGGCGTCGCGCAGCTCGTCGACGACCCAGCTGGTGAGGAACGGTAGGTCGCCGGCGAGCACCACCACGACCTCCGCGCTCACCTGGCTCTGCCCCGCGTCGATCGCCGCAGCCGGACCGCCGCCCGGCGGTGACTCGCAGGTGACCGCGTCCACACGCACCCCCGGCACCGGTGGTCCGACCAGGATCACCCGCCGGGCCCGGCCCACCGCGCCGACCACCCGTGCCGCGATCGGTCGATCACCCACCACGATCGCCGGCTTGTACGCGCCACCGAGCCGCCGAGCCCGGCCGCCGGTGAGCACGATCGCCTCGAACGCGGGCAGTTCGTAGCCGGCGTACGGCCGGCCACCGAGGTTTCGCGGGCTCACCGGACCACCACCGGTACCCCGACCCGACTCCGTCCGGAGTAGACATTGCAGCCTCGGCCGCGCAGGAACCCGACGAGCGTGATGTCGAACTCCTCGGCCACGGCCACGGCGAGGCTGGATGGCGCCGACACCGCGCACACGATCGGAACGCCTGCCGTCACGGCCTTCTGCACGATCTCGTAGCCGACCCGGCCACTCACCATCAGAACCAGCTCATGCGCCGGCAGCCGGCCTGACAGCAGCGCCCAGCCGATCAGCTTGTCCACCGCGTTGTGCCGGCCGACGTCCTCGCGCGCTGCCACGAGGTCACCGTCCACAGTGAACAGCCCGGCCGCGTGCAGCCCGCCGGTGGCGGCGAAAACGCCCTGCGCGGCGCGCAGCGTGTCCGGCAGGCCGTAGAGCACGTTGACGTCGACGACCGGGCCGGGCGGCGGCGTCACCGCACCGCGCCGGTGCAACACCTCCAGGCTGGCCGCACCGCAGACACCGCAGGCGCTGGAGGTGAACACGTGCCGCTCGAGTCCGGGCAGATCGGGCTCACCGGCGTCGAGCGCCAGCGTCACGGTCACGACATTGAACCTCTGCTCGGAGTCCAGCTGTGGATCCGGACAATACGCGATGCGCGCGATGTCGTCGGGCCCGGCGACCACGCTCTCGGCGTAGAGAAAGCCGGCTGCAAGCTCGAAATCCGAGCCAGGAGTGCGCATCGTGACCGCGACCGTCCGAGGTGGACGGTCGGGAAGCGACGCCGTGCCCACCCGGATCTCGAGCGGCTCCTCGCCGGCGAGGTCGTCGCGGCGGATGACCTCTCGCTCGCCATCGAGAGAGTGCACACGCGCCCGGCTGGTGCTCCCCGGTCGGTCTCGCACTGGCCAACACCCCCTCCGGTCCGGGGCCCTGCTCACCACGCGCACCCGTCTCACGCCGCTGCGTGCACGGCGTCGGCGCGGTCACAGATCCGCCGCGTTCGGGCCGACCCGCCCTGAGGCCGATCGGCCGATGAGGCCGATCCGGAGAGTGTGACATCACCCGGGTCGCGGCGCTCCCCCGCCGCCCCGGTTTGTCCGGCCATCGCGTCGAACCCGCTCCGGCGGCGCCTCGCACGCCCGTGTGGCAGGCTGCGGAAGGTGTGGGCCGGGCCACCCGCAGGGGTGACGGCGGTCCTCGTTGCGCAACGAGATGACACGACGATCGGCGCCGCGTGCCGCGGGTGCCCGCTCGGACCGGCGGGGACCCTCGGTCCCGGTCACCCTCCGGGCCTTCGCCGGTTTCGCCGCCGCGCTGGCCGGAGCGTCCGGACCGGCCGTGCTCGGTCTGGCTCAGCTCCTGTCGTCGCCCGCGCCGGGCCTGCGCGCCGGCCTCGCCGCCGGCTCGCTCGCCCGGCTGACCGCCCCGGCACTGGCGTCCGCGCTGCTGCAGCCCGACGCTCCGATCGTCGCGGCGCCACTCCTGCTCGGCCTGGCCGGCGTGCTGGTTGGTACCGCCGCCGCCGCTCGCGGCACCCGACCGCCGCCCGAGCTCGTCGCCGGGCTGGAGACCCGACCGGCCCACGCGGCTGTGGCCACGCCGCCCTCGGCGCACCGCGACACGGCCGACCCGGGATCGGTTCCGAGCCGCCGGGCCGAGGCACGATCCGCCGGCGTGTCCTCGGACGCGCCGCCGCCGGTGTCCGGCCGCGAGGCCGATCTGCGACCCGCGCATGCCGGTCACGCGCGACCCGCCGACGGGCCCACGGACCTGGAGCGACGGGTGCCCGGCCCGATCGGAGCCGCGGTCGCGGTCGGGTCGATCACTGGAACGGTCGCCCGGGCCGCGACCGGCGGGCGGTGGTGGACGGTCCGCAGCACCGGCGTCCGGCTCCGCGAGGGCGTGCCGTATCGGGTCGTCGCCCGCGACGGCGACGTGCTGATCATCGCCCCCTAGGTCGCTGGGGAGGCCCGTCAGGGTTCGTTCGATGCGGTGTCGTCGGCCAGCGAGGTACGGCGCGTCCGCGGGCCGGCGCGCAGCACCTGGGACGGCAGCGGCCGCCCGACGAGCTCCTCGGCGAGCCGGGCCGCGTCGATCATCGCGTCGAGATCGACGCCGGTGTCGATGCCCATGTCCTCGACCATGTGCACGAGGTCCTCGGTGCACACGTTGCCGGTGGCGCCCGGCGCGTACGGGCAGCCGCCCAGGCCGCCGACCGACGCGTCGTAGTCGGTCACGCCCAGCTGGAGCGCGGCGAGCACGTTCGCCAGCCCGGTGCCGCGCGTGTTGTGGAAGTGCAGCCCCAGCGGAACGTCCGGATGCCGCGAGCGGGTCTGCTCGACCAGCGCCTGCACCCGCCCCGGCGTCGCCATGCCGGTCGTGTCGCCGTAGCAGACCGCGTCCGCGCCGTCGGCCACCGCGCGGTCGACGACGGACAGGACGCGCGCGACCGGCACATCGCCCTCGTACGGGCAGCCGTACGCGGTCGAGACGACAACCTCGCACCGGGCCCCCCGCTCGTGCGCGAGCTCGATGATCTCCGCGATGCCCGCCAGCGACTCCTCGGTCGAGCGGTTGACGTTCTTGCGGTTGTGGGTGTCCGAGGCGGACACCACGACCTCGATCTCGGTGAAGCCAGCGTCGAGGGCCCGTTGCGCGCCGCGCGGGTTCGGCACCAGCGCGGAGTAGCGAACGCCCGGGTTCCGCGCGATCCGGGCCCACACCTCGTCCGCGTCGGCCATCTGCGGGATCGCCTTCGGGTGGACGAACGAGACCGCCTCGATCCGGCGGACGCCGGTCGAGGAGAGCGCGTCGAGCAGCCGTACCTTCGCCTCGGTCGGGATCGGGTCCTCGTTCTGCAGCCCGTCGCGAGGACCGACCTCGCGGAGCGAGATGGTGGCCGGCAGGTCGGTCACGACGCGGCGTCCAGCGGTGCTCATGCCGTCGAGCCTATGCGGTCCGCGCGGGCGCGCAGGCGCCGCCGGTCGTCGGGCAGCCGCTCGGTGTATCCCCCCGCGTCGAGCAGCTCGAGCAGCGGCACCGCCACCCGTCGGGTGGTGCCGAGCGCCCGTCGCGCCTCGGAGAGGGTGAACGGCTGCGCCAAGCCGCCGAGGATCTCCGCGGCGCCGGCCTCGGCGCCGGGCAGCAGGTAGATGCCGGGCGCGACACGCAACAGCCGGCCGGCCCGCACCGCGGCGGCCAGCTCGCGCGGGCCGAGCCCGAGCTCGGCCAGCCGGTGCGCCTCCGGCGCGGCGAACGG
>JBKOXW010000115.1:0-2659 GCA_046744115.1 Actinomycetota bacterium
GAGGCGGACCCGCGCCCGCCCGGAGCTGCCGCTGCGGTGCACGCCGTCGGCGAGGCGGACACCGCCCCGCCGGCGCCGGGCTGGGCGCTGCCGACCGGCCCGCCGACGACGATGCTGCTGCTGCGGCACGGCGAGACGGCATACTCCACACTGCGGCGCTTCAGCGGCCGCGGCGACCTCCCGCTCACCGAGCGCGGCGCCGCGCAGGCCGAGGCGGCGGCGGACCGGCTTGCCGAGTCGGGCGCGGCGGCGGTGCTGTCCTCTCCGCTGCTGCGGGCCTACCGTACCGCCGAGGCGGTCGCGGCCCGGCTCGGCGCTGCGGTGACGATCGACGACGGCCTTGTCGAGACGGACTTCGGCGCGTGGGAGGGGTTGACGTTCGCCGAGGTGCGCGAGCGCTGGCCGGCCGAGCTGGCGGCGTGGCTCGCCTCGCCGGAGGTCGCCCCGCCAGAGGGGGAGAGCCTCGCCGCCACGGCACGGCGCGTGCAGCGGGGGGCCGACCGCGTGCTGGCCGCCCATCCGGGTGCGACCGTGGTCGTCGTCTCCCATGTGACCCCGATCAAGCTGCTGCTCCGGACCGCGCTGGCCGCGCCGCTCGGCGTCGTGCACCGGATGTACCTCGACGTGTGCGGCCTGTCCATCGTGGACTGGTACGCCGACGGCCCGGCGATCGTGCGCCTGCTCAACGACACGTCGCACCTGTCCCGCTAGGACGGTGGTCAGAGCGCGCGGACGAGCAGGATGGCGGCGACCGTCACCCCGAATGCCACGACGCACCAGCGCAGCGGCCGGTCATCCAGCCGGCGGGCCAGCCGGGCGCCGACGAAGCCGCCGGCCAGCGAGGCCGGCGCCACCACCGCGGCGGCGACCCAGTCCACCGGGCCGAACAGCGCGAACGCGACAACGGCCACGGTCGCGATGACCAGCGACAGTGTGGACTTCAGCGCGTTCAGCCGCCGCAGTGTGTCGTGCAGCGTGAGCGCGAGCGTGCCGAGCAGGATCACGCCGAGCGCGCCGAAGAAGTAGCCGCCGTAGACGGACGCGAACGCGACGCCCAGGTACAGCGGGGGCCCGCCATGCGGGGCGTGCGGCGACGGCTCGCCGACCAGCCGGGAGATCCGCGGCTGGGCGGCCAGCAGCAGGCTCGCCAGCAGCACCAGGAACGGCACGATCAGGTCGAACGTCTCGCCCGGCGTGACGAGCAGCAGGGCGCTGCCGACCGCGCTGCCGCCGACCGCCACGGCGGCCAGGCGCAGTACGCGCCCCCGCTGGCCGGCGAGCTCGGGCCGGTATCCGGCCACCCCGCCGGCGTATCCCGGCCACATCCCGACCGAGTTCGTCACCGTCGCCGGCAGCGTGCCGAAGCCGATGGCGACGAGAGCAGGGAAGACGATGAGCGAGCCGCCGCCGGCGACCGCGTTGACGCCGCCGCCGAGGAACCCGGCGGCGGCGATGAACGCGGCTTCGGCGACGTGCACGCCCGGCAGGCTATGTGACCGTCGGATTCGTACCAGGAAGCGGTGTCCCAACCCCGGTTCTCGGTACGACCTGCGGGTATCCTGGAGGGACGGCGGACGAGCCGGCCGGGCGGCCGCGTGCGGGGGAGACCCCGCCCGAGGAACGTCCGGGCTCCACAGGGCAGGGTGGTTGCTAACGGCAACCCGGGGTAACCCGCGGGACAGTGCCACAGAAAGCAGACCGCCGGCGCGGCGATGTCGCGGCGGTAAGGGTGAAACGGTGGTGTAAGAGACCACCAGCGCCCGGGGTGACCCGGGCGGCTCGGTAAACCCCACCCGGAGCAAGGTCAGGAGGGTCGGCCGCGCAAGCGGCCGGCCTGCGCAGGCGTTCGAGGGTGGCCCGCCCGAGCCTGCGGGTAGACCGCTGGAGCCTGCCGGCGACGGCAGGCCGAGAGGGATGGTCGCCGGCCGGGGCAGTGCCGCAAGGCGCCCCGGCGACAGAACCCGGCGTACAGGCCGACTCGTCCGCCCCTCTCCCGCCTGACCTGCACCTTTCCGGTCACCGGGCATCCCCGGTCCGCACGCTGTCCGCAGCAGCCTCCACGCCGAGCACCGAGTCGACCGCCTCGCGGGTGCGGTCCTCGGCATCCGGTCACAGGTGCGCGTACGTGTCCAGCGTCGCGGCGGCTGTCGAGTGACCGAGCCTGGCCTGCACGACTCTCAATCTCCACCTCGACTACGGGGAAGGCGGCGATATGCGCGGCAAGAGCGTCGAGCACGACCCGGGGGAGCGGGATCGTCCGATACGAGGCCGCCGTCCTCAACGGCGCGATCTTCGGGTCCTCTCGCGGCATGAGCACGAGCTGCTGGCACATCCGCAGCGACCGCCGCAGCCAGTCCACATGGTCGAGCTCGACTGCGAACGCCTCGCCCTGCCGCAGTCCCGGTCCCAGCACTCAGCGCCACGAGCACTCGGAACATCACGCCACGACCACGCGATGGTCGCTGCCCGTCGGTCCGAGGACGCGGCCCCACACGGCAGACCGTTCCGCGAGGACGTGCGCTCATGCCGCGATCAGCGCGCTCGTGCTGATGTGCGGACCTGCGGGCCCGGACGCGTTCGGATTGCGTCAGGGGAGGACGATAACCACTTTGCCGAGGGCGCGTCCCTCACCGACATGAGCAAGCGCGGCGGGAACCTC
>JBKOXW010000086.1:0-7981 GCA_046744115.1 Actinomycetota bacterium
GCATCCGGGCCCTCGCCGCGGCCGGGCTGCGCCGGCCGACCGCGGGATCGGCGCCGGACGCGCTGCGCGACCGGCTGCCCGAGCTGCCCGCGCTCGACGCCAAGCCGTTCGAGGTGCTCGAGCCGCACCACGTGCACCACGTCTTCGCCACCTGGTACCGGGAGGACCGGCGCGCGAACCTGCTCATCGCCGTCGACGTCTCCAGCTCGATGGCCGAGCCCGCCGCCGGGACCGCGACGCCGCTGATGGATCTGGTGCGCGGCGGCTGCCTGTCGGTGGGCAAGCTGCTGCCGGACGACGCCCTGCTCGGCCTGTGGGAGTTCGGCGCCGATATCGAGCCCCCGCGGGACTACCGGGCGGTGCTTCCCGCCAGCCCGATGACCGAGGCACACCGGCGGGCCCTGGCCGCGGCGGTCGCGAAGCTCGCCACCCGGTCCACCGAGACCAGCCTGTACGACACGATCCTGGCCGCGTACCGAGCCTCGCTGGACGGCTACCGGCCGGGCATGCCGAACCAGGTGCTCGTCTTCACCGACGGCCGCAACACCGACGACCCCGCCTCGCTCACCGCGACCCGACTGGCCGACGAGCTCGCCGCAGCCGCCGATCCGGCCCGGCCGGTGCAGCTGACCGTGGTCGCGCTGGGCGAGCGGCCGGAGGTCGGCGTGCTGGAGACCGCGGTGAAGCCGGTCGACGGCTACGTCGACGCCGTGGCCAACGCCGACGACATCTCCGCCGTGTTCACCCACGTCGTCGCGGGCGGCCTGCACCAGCAGTAAGGCGGCCCAGCCAGCGTCAGTGGTGGTACTGGTGCACCACAGCGTGGCCGCGGTGCGCCATCCCGGACTAGCGCGGCCGGACTGCGTCGGAGATCGTTCGCGAGACGGCGCGATCGAGCAGGTCCACGACGTCCCCGCGGGTTCGTGCCGGCTGGTCGTTCCACCAGGTCAGGTCGCGCACCCGGGCGACCCGCGCCTCCGCCGACGGCATCCTGTCGGCCAGCGCCGGGCGCGGCTCGGCGCGCGTCTCCCGCAGCGTGGCCCAGAGCGTGTCGAGGGCCGGACCCGGCTCGATCTTGGCGCGGTTGCGCCCGCGCTCCGCGGCGGCGTGCACGACGGCCCCGACCAGGCAGGCTCCGGCGACGTCGGCGCGCTTGAGCAGCAGCAGCCCGAACGGCCCGACCGGCTTGAGGTTGCCCGCCCGGTCGCGGACCACGTACCAGGCGTCCTGCACCCAGTTCCGCTCGACCACCGTCTTCGCGCCCTCCAGCACGGCGCGGACGTCCTCCAGCCCGCGAATGCGCGCCAGCTCCGGATCCGGCGGCGGTGCCGAACGGCGGGCCCGCCCCGGCAGCAGGGCCCGCCACCCGCGCCGGGTCGGACCGGGCGGCTGCGGCGCAGGGGTGGTCGTCGGGCGGTCGATGACGGCAGTGGTCATCGCGGCCTCCAGCACGAGACGTCGGCTGCGAGCCGACGGTACAACGAGGTCCGGCCGCGCCGATAGGCTCGCCGAGTCGAGCGCGACCCGCCCGGGGAGCCGGTGGAGCCTGGGGAGGCCCCCGATGCCGCACGAGCGGGCCGGCCAGCCGGCCCAGCCGTCCGACCTGGTCAACGTCGCGCGCCTGGTCACCGCGTACTACATCAAGCACCCCGATACCGCCGTACCGGAGCAGCGGGTGTCGTTCGGCACCTCCGGGCATCGCGGCTCGTCGCTGTCCGCGTCGTTCAACGAGGATCACATCGTCGCCACCAGCCAGGCGATCTGCGACTACCGCGCCATGGCCGGCACGGACGGCCCGCTGTTCCTCGGCATGGACACCCACGCCCTGTCCGAGCCGGCCACGGCGTCGGCGCTGGAGGTGTTCGCCGGCAACGGGGTGCGGGTGCTGGTCGACGCGCGCGACGGCTACACGCCGACCCCCGCCGTGTCGCTGGCGATCCTGCGCCACAACCGCGGCCGGACCGGCGGGCTGGCCGACGGCGTGGTCGTGACGCCGTCGCACAACCCGCCGCCGGACGGCGGCTTCAAGTACAACCCGCCGAACGGCGGGCCTGCCGACACCGACGTGACCCGCTGGATCGAGGATCGGGCGAACGCGCTGCTCGCCGGCGGGTTGACTCGCGTTCGCCAGATCCCGCACGCCCGGGCGCTCGCCGCCGACACGACGGGCCGGTACGACTTTCTCGACGCGTACGTGGCCGACCTGCCGGCCGCGCTGGACATGGACGCGATCCGCGACGCCGGGGTACGGATCGGCGCCGACCCGCTCGGCGGGGCGAGCGTCGCGTACTGGGCCGAGATCGCCGACCGGTACCGCCTGGACCTGACCGTGGTCAACCCGCTTGTCGACCCGACCTGGCGGTTCATGACGCTGGACTGGGACGGCAAGATCCGGATGGACTGCTCGTCGCCGTACGCGATGGCGTCGCTGATTGGCCGGCGGGCCGAGTACCGGATCGCGACCGGCAACGACGCCGACGCCGACCGGCACGGGATCGTGACCCCCGACGCCGGCCTGATGAACCCGAACCACTTCCTGGCCGTCGCGATCGGCTACCTGTTCCGGCACCGGGACGGCTGGCCGCCCGGCGCGGCGGTGGGCAAGACGGCGGTGTCCTCGTCCATGATCGACCGGGTCGCCGCCGAACTCGGCCGCCCGCTGGTGGAGGTGCCGGTCGGGTTCAAGTGGTTCGTGCCGGGGCTGCTGGACGGGTCGGTCGGCTTCGGCGGCGAGGAGAGCGCCGGAGCCTCCTTCCTGCGCCGAGACGGCACCGTCTGGACGACCGACAAGGACGGGATCCTGCTCGCCCTGCTGGCCTCGGAGATCACCGCGACAACCGGGCGGCCGCCGAGCGAGCACTACCGCGAGCTCGTCGCGCGCTTCGGCGATCCGGCGTACGCCCGGGTGGACGCGCCAGCGAGCCGGGAGGAGAAGGCGGTGCTGGCCCGGCTGTCGCCGGAGCAGGTGACCGCGACCGAGCTGGCCGGCGAGCCGATCACCGCCCGGCTGACCACCGCCGCGGGCAACGGCGCGCCGATCGGGGGGCTGAAGGTGGCCACCGAGCACGCCTGGTTCGCCGCCCGCCCGTCCGGGACCGAGGACGTGTACAAGATCTACGCCGAGTCGTTCGCCGGTCCGGAGCATCTGGCGCGGGTGCAGCAGGAGGCCCGCGCCCTCGTCACGGAGGTGCTGTCGGCTGCGCGCTGAGGTCGCGCAGGCCGGCGTCGAGCAGGTCGAGCATCCGGTCGAACGAGGCGTCCACGTCCTGGGGGAGCCCGAAGCCGCCGAGTCGCTCCAGGGTGACGAACCCGTGCAACGCGCTGCGCACCGCACGGGCGGCGTGCACGAGCTCGTCGTCGCCGGGCCCGTACCCGTGCAGGACCGCGAACAGCACGTCGGCCACCCGGCTCGCGGCGGCGACCCATTCGGTGTCGGCCGCCGCCGGTGAGCGTTGGATAGCCGCGTACACACCGGGGTGAGCGCCGGCATAAGCCCGATACGCGGTCGCGCAGGCGCGCAGCGCGTCCGGTCCGGCCCGGCCGACGGTGGCCGTGGCCACAGCGTCGGCGAGCTCGTGCAGGCCCTGCAGGGCGAGCCGGCGGCGCAGGTCGCCAAGCCCGTCGACGTGCTTGTACAGGGACGGGACCCGGACGCCGAGCCGGTCGGCGAGGCCGGCGAGGGACAATGCCTCCACGCCGCGCTCGTCGGCGAGCGCCGCCGCCTCGCCGACCACCCGCGCCGGGGTCAGGCCCGCGCGGGCCATACCGTGGTGCGGAGGAAGTCGATCACCGCGGGCGCGACGACGTCGGTCGCCTCCAGGTGCGGGTAGTGCCCGGCGCCCTCGACCATCAGCACCGTCGCCGGGCCGCCGATACGGTCCGCGGTGCGCTGAGCCTCGGCCTGCTGGTCCGGGAAGTCCGGGTCCTTGCTGCCCATGACGACGAGCGCCGGGCAGCGCACCGACGGCAGCGCCTCGTCGGTCGGGGCGTGGCTGCCGGTCCGGACCAGCGTCCGGAACGCGTCGTAGCGACCCGGCTCGGCGAAGCTGGTGGCCAAGTCGGCCCGCCGCGCCGCCATGTCGGCCGGCTTCATGCGGAAGAACGACGGCCAGAACACGGTCGGCCAGAGCCGACGCCCGAGCCGCGGCCGGAGGGTCAGCCAGATGGCGATCCGTCCGACGAGCTTTGACGGGAGGTCCCGGACGAACGTGCCGGAGAGCACCAGTCCGGCGACAGCGTCCGGCTGGCGGGCGGCGGCGAGCACCGCCGCGCTGCCGCCGTAGCTGTTGCCGACCAGCACGGCCGGACCGCCACCGAGCTCGCGCACCAGCGCCAGCAGGTCGTCGGCGATGTCGGCCGGGCGGTAGCCGGGCCAGGCGATGCTGGACTCGCCATGCCCGCGCAGGTCGGTGGTCGCCACGCGGTAGCGGGCCGCGGCCAGCCGTGGCGCGAGCGTGCGGTAGGTGGAGCGGAGATCGCCCATGCCGGGCACGCAGATCACCAGCGGAGCGTCCTGGTCGCCGGTGACGTCGTAGGCGATCCGGCCGTCGGGCCGGTCGAGGAGGAGAGTGTCAGTCATGGCTAAGTATATTAGCCGAACGGCGAAGGGTCGTCAACCAGTGCCGCGCGCCCAGCCTGATAGGAAGGGCCCTTGCCGGCCGTGACCGAGGGGAATCGCTCATGACTGATCAGGCGCAGATCGGTGTGACGGGCCTCGCCGTCATGGGGCGGAACCTGGCCCGCAACTTCGCCCGGCACGGCCACCGGGTCGCCCTGCACAACCGGACGTACGCGCGGACCGAGGCGCTCGTCGCCGAGCACGGCGACGAGGGCAGCTTCGTCCCCACCAAGTCGGTCGAGGAGTTCGTCGCGGCGCTGGAGCGCCCGCGCCGGATTCTGGTCATGGTCAAGGCCGGCCCGCCGACCGACGCGGTGCTCGACGAGCTCGCGCCGCTGCTGGAGCCGGGGGACATCCTGGTCGACGGCGGGAACGCGCACTTCCTCGACACCCGCCGGCGCGAGGCCGCGCTGCGCGAGCGGGGCATCCACTTCGTCGGCACCGGCGTCTCCGGTGGCGAGGAGGGCGCGCTGCACGGGCCGAGCATCATGCCGGGCGGGTCGGCCGAGTCCTACGCCTCGCTCGGCCCGCTGCTCGAGTCGATCGCGGCGCATGTGGACGGCGTTCCGTGCTGCACGCACGTGGGGCCGGACGGCGCCGGCCACTTCGTGAAGATGGTGCACAACGGCATCGAGTACGCGGACATGCAGCTGATCGCGGAGGCGTACGACGTGCTGCGGGTGGGGCTCGGTGTGCCGCCGGCCGAGCTGGCCGGCGTGTTCCGGGCCTGGAACTCCGGTGACCTGGAGTCGTTCCTGATCGAGATCACCGCCGAGGTGCTCGGGCACACCGACGCCGCCACCGGGCGTCCGTTCGTCGACGTCGTGCTCGACCAGGCCGAGCAGAAGGGCACCGGGCGCTGGACCGTGCAGGCCGCGCTCGACCTGGGTGTGCCGGTGAGCGGCATCGCCGAGGCGGTGTTCGCGCGCTCGCTGTCCGGGCACGCGGAGCTGCGGGCGAAGGCACGGTCGCTGCTGGGACCGGATCCCAAGTGGACGGTCGGCGATGCCGACGCGTTCGTCGACGACGTCCGGGCGGCTCTGTACGCGTCGAAGGTGGTCGCCTACGCACAGGGCTTCGACATGATCACCGCCGGCAGCGACGAGTACGGCTGGGGCATCGACCGGGGTGCGATGGCCACGATCTGGCGCGGTGGCTGCATCATCCGGGCCCGGTTCCTGAACCGGATCAAGGAGGCGTACGACCGCGACGAGGCGCTGCCGTCGCTGCTGCTGGACGAGTACTTCGCGAACGCGGTCGCGACCGGCCAGGAGGCGTGGCGGCGGGTGGTGGCGGGGGCGGCCCGGGCGGGCATCCCGGTGCCCGGCTTCTCCTCCGCGCTGGCGTACTACGACGGCCTGCGCGCCGAGCGGCTGCCGGCCGCGCTGGTCCAGGGCCTGCGCGACTTGTTCGGCGCGCACACCTACCGCCGGGTGGACCGGGACGGCGTGTTCCACACCGGCTGGGCCGAGGACCGCGCCGAGGTCCCCGTCTGAGGGGCGGTCAGTTCGAGAGGGCGAGGACCTCGCCGTCGGGTCGCTCGATGCGGCACGGGCCGGGCGGTGCGGCCACGGCGGCCCGGTCGCCGCGCAGGACCGTACGCCGACCGTGCGCGTCCACCAGCAGCGTGCCGTCCGCGCCGGTTGCCACCAGCTCGTCGCCGAGGCGGAGCAGCACCGGGGCGTCGTAGCCGGCCGACACCGAGACCCGGCCGGCGCGCAGGGCGTCCAGCACCGCGTCGACCGGGTCGCCGTCGAGCCGGCCGGCGTCGCACAGCGCCCAGGTGGTCGGCACGCCGGGCAGGGAGTCGGAGCCGTGCCGGTGGAAGTCGCTGCCGCCGACCGCGATCGCGGTTGGGTCCCAGGCGAGCCACCAGGCCAGCGGCCCGCCCCAGCGGCGGTCCAGCCAGGTCCAGTGCCAGATCTCGGCCAGCGGCGGTCGCCAGGTCGTCGCGTGCCGCCAGGCCATGTCCGCCGCAAGCGGATGGTTGACCGACAGCAGCCCGCCACGCCGCTCGACCTCGGCCAGCCAGTCGTCGGCAGGCAGCCGGAAGTCGATCCAGCCGATGTCGCCGAAGGCGTTGGCATGGCCGAGCCCGGTGGTGATCTCCTGGCCGGGCACCAGGACCAGCCCAGCGGCCGCGCCGGCCTCGGCGAGCGTCGCATGGTGGCCGATCGTGTTGTGGTCGGTGACGGCGAGGTAGTCGAGGCCGCGTCCGGCGGCGAGCGTGGCCAGCTCCGGCACGGTCAGGGCGCCGTCCGAGTGCACGGTGTGGGTGTGCAGGTCACCGGCGAGCCAGCGCGTTCCGGGCGGGGCGGGCAGGTCGCGGCGCGGCGGCCGGTCCGGTGCGGGCACGGACATCGGGGGCGGCTCGGCGTCCGGGCCGGGGTCGGCGAGCGCGGCTGACGTGCTGGCGGTGATCTCCCAGGCCACGCCTTCAGGTGCGACCCGGTGCAGGCCGAGCATGACCTGCCAGGTGCCGGGCGTCAGCGGGCCGGGGAGGTAGCCCGGGGTCGCGCGGTCCTCGGTCAGCACGAAGCCCGACCGCGCACCGCCCGACCAGCCGCGGAAGCCGTCCGGGCCGAGCACCCCCAGGTCGAGCACGCCCGCCGACCGGTCGTACGACAGGGTGACGGTCAGGCTCGCCGTGCCGGCGGGCACGTCGACCGGCAGGTACCGGTACGCCGCCTCGGCGCGATCCGCGACGGTCCACCGGCCCGAGTGGACCGTGGTCACGGCACGCTGCCGATCACGTTTGCGCGTACCGTCGGCGGAATCGGGCCTCGCGGGCGGCGTGTCGCGCCGACGGCGCGCGCAAAGTGCGTCATGGCGCCGGGGCGGAGGCGGGGGTGGCGGCGGTGACGAGCTCGCCGTCCTCGGCGCGGTAGAGCAGCGCCCGGCCCGGCTGCGGGACCAGCCAGCCGTCGCTGCCGATGTCCGGCTCCGTGCCCTCGGGCACCGTGACCGCGACCGTACGGTCCCCGACCTCCAGCGAGACCAGCGACGACGTGCCCAGCTCCTCGACGATCGCGACCGTGCCGGCCAGCGCGTCCGGCACCGCGGTCGGGGAGAACGTCAGGTACTCGGGCCGGACGCCGAGCAGCACCGGCTCGCCGTCGGCCACCTGCCCGCGCGCCGGCTCGGGAAGCGCCACGGTGGACTGTCCTGTCCGGACGAAGGATCCGTCCACGACGGCGTCGAGCAGGTTCATCGGCGTGGAGCCGATGAAGTTCGCCACGAACGTGTTCGCCGGGCGCTGGAAGACCTCCCGGGGCGTGCCGAGCTGGCGGATCCGCCCGGCGTCCATGACCGCGATCCGGTCCGCCAGCGCCAGCGCCTCGGCCTGGTCGTGCGTCACGAAGA
>JBKOXW010000290.1:0-12298 GCA_046744115.1 Actinomycetota bacterium
GCGCTGGTGGCCGCGTCCGCGGACGACGGGCGGCCGACCGCGCCGCGGCTCCCAGGCCCGGTGTACGCAGAGCCCGCCGACCAGCCGCACGCTCAGGCGGAGACGGGTGCCTTCTCCGGGGCCGCGGGCGTCGGCGCCGGCGCGGCCGGGCGGGCACCGCGCAGGAAGAGGTAGCTCACCGGGATCAGGTAGCCGAGGTAGACGACGACCTGCTCGATCGATGGCCGCGGATCCCAGCCGAACAGCGCGCCGAGGAACTTGCCGACCTCGGTGCGGGTGGTCAGCCAGTCGTACGCGGTCAGGTCGTACACGTTGTTCCAGACGATCGCGAGGTCGCCGGCGGACTGCAGGAACATCACCGTGCGGGACAGCAGACCGGCCGCGAACACGATGATGATCATGCCGGTGACCTGGAAGAACAGCCGCAGCGGGAGGCGCCGGCCGAAGACGTTCACCATGACGCCGAGCGCCACCGCGATGGCCAGACCGATGGTGCCGCCGAGCAGCACCTCCCAGCCGTCCTCGGTGGTGGCCGTCGCGACCAAGAACAGCGCTGCCTCCAGCCCCTCGCGCAGCACCGCGAAGAAGGCGACAGCCATCACCGCCAGCCGGACGTTGCCGGTCTCCAGCGCCGTGTCGATCTTCCGGCGCAGGTCCCCGGAGATGCTGCGCGCGTGCTGGCGCATCCAGAACACCATCCAGGTCAGCACCCCGGCCGCGAAGAGGCTGATCGCCGCGAACGCGCGCAGCCTGTTTCCGCCGGACAGCCCGCCCACGGCCTGGTCCAGCACGACCCCGGCCACGACCGAGATCGCGACGGCGATGCCGACGCCCTGCCACATGGAGCGGCGGAGGTCGAGCCGGTCGATGCGACGCAGGTACACCGCGAGGATGGCGACGATCAGCGCGGCCTCGAAACCTTCGCGCACCATGATCAGCAAGGGCGTCAGCACGGAGGTAAGGCTAACCTAACCCCGGCAGCAGCGGCCAAGTCCCCCGAGTGGGTGGGGGTCGGGGATGGCTGTGTTCGCGGTCACGCCCGGTGTTACTCGTCGGTAATAACGGCTACAGTCGGCCGCACCAGCACAGTGACACAGGTGGCTTCTGACGCAGGGGGCTAGCCGTGGCATCGAGCCGCACCAGCACGAGGACGCTTCGCGAGGTCGCATTCGTCGACGGTGTCCGGACTCCGTTCGGCAAGGCCGGGCCGCAGGGCCTGTACGGCGAGACGCGGGCGGACGACCTGGTGGTCGCCGTCATCCGCGAGCTGCTCCGCCGCCACCCCGAGCTGCCGCCGGAGCGCGTCGACGAGGTGGCCATCGCGGCGACCACGCAGACCGGTGACCAGGGCCTGACGATCGGTCGTACCGCGGCCATGCTGGCCGGCCTGCCGAAGTCGGTGCCCGGCTTCGCAATCGACCGGATGTGTGCCGGCGCGATGACCGCGGTGACGACGGTCGCCAGCGGCATCGCGTTCGGTGCGTACGACATCGCGATCGCCGGCGGCGTGGAGCACATGGGCCACCACCCGATGGGCGAGGGCGTCGACCCGAACCCGCGCTTCCTCGCCGAGCGGATCGTGGACCCGTCGGCGCTGGTCATGGGCCAGACCGCGGAGAACCTGCACGACCGGCTGCCGGGCATCAGCCGGCAGCGCTGCGACGCGTTCTCCGCGGCCAGCCAGGCGAGGCTGGCCAAGGCGTACGCGGACGGCAAGGTGCAGCCCGACCTGGTGCCCATCGCCACCCGGTCGGCGGAGCTCGGCTGGGGCCTGGCGGTCCGCGACGAGCCGCCCCGGCCGGGGACGACCGTCGAGGCGCTGGCCGGGCTGAATACACCGTTCCGCCCGCACGGGCGGGTCACCGCGGGCAACGCGGCCGGGCTCAACGACGGCGCCACCGGGTGCATCGTGGCCGCCGAGGAGATCGCGGCCGCGCTCGGCCTTCCGGTCCGGATGCGCCTGGTCGGCTATGCCTTCGCCGGGGTGGAGCCGGAGGTGATGGGGGTCGGCCCGATTCCGGCAACCGAGCGGGTGCTCCGGTCGACCGGACTGTCCATCTCGGACATCGGCCTGTTCGAGCTGAACGAGGCGTTCGCCGTGCAGGTGCTGGCGTTCTGCGAGCACTTCGGCATCGCCGACGACGACCCGCGGGTCAACCCGTATGGCGGCGCCATCGCCGTCGGCCACCCGCTCGCGTCGTCGGGGGTTCGGCTGATGACCCAGCTCGCCCGGCAGTTCGCCGACTCCCCGCAGGTGCGGTACGGGCTGACGGCGATGTGCGTCGGCATCGGTATGGGCGGTGCCGTGATCTGGGAGAACCCGAACTGGACCGGAGGCGACCGGTGACCGCGCCCGCACTGTCCATCTCGGACTTCCCGGACGAGGTCGTCACCCGGGCGCTGGTCCGCTACCTCGACGTGCCGGGCCTGGACGGCGAGATCGCCCTGATCACCCTGGACAACGGGCACGACCACACCCGGCCGTCCACGTTCGGCCCGGCCGGACTGTCCAGCCTGGACGCCGCCCTGGACGAGGTGGCCAGCCACACGCCCGGGGTCGCCGGGATCGCGGTGACCGGCAAGCCGTTCGTGTTCGCGGTCGGCGCGGATCTCACCGGAGTACGCCGGATCGCGGACCGCGAGCAGGCGCTGGCGATCGGCCGGCTCGGCCACCGGGTCTTCGGCCGGCTGCGCGATGCGTCGGTGCCCACGTTCGCGTTCGTCAACGGCGCGGCGATGGGCGGCGGGCTGGAGCTCGCCCTGCACTGCCGGTACCGGACGCTGTCCTCCGCGGCAGCGGCGATCGCGTTCCCGGAGTGCTTCCTCGGCCTGGTGCCCGCCTGGGGCGGCACCCAACTGCTGCCGAACCTCGTCGGTGCGGACGCCGCGGTCACCGTCATCATCGAGAACGCGTTGAACAACAACCGGATGCTCAAGCCACCGCAGGCCGCCGAGCTGGGCATAGCCGACGTGCTGCTCGACGGTGCGGACTTCCTGGCCGAGTCGCTGCGCTGGGCGGCACGGGTGATCCGGGACGAGACCACGGTGACGCGGCGCGAGATCGACCGCGGCGAAGCGTGGGACGCGGCGGTAGCCCGGGGCCGCGCGCTCGCCGATGCGAGGCTGCACGGCGCGGCGCCGGCGCCGTACCGCGCGCTGGACCTGATCGCACAGGCCCGGACGGCGGACGCGGCAAGTGGCGCGGCGGCGGAGGACGAGGCGCTCGCGGATTTGTTGATGAGCGAGGAGCTGCGGGCCGGCCTGTACGCCTTCGACCTGGTGCAGAAGCGGGCGAAGCGCCCTGTCGGCGCACCGGACGCGGCGCTTGTCCGGCCGGTGACGAAGGTCGGCATCGTCGGCGCCGGGCTGATGGCCAGCCAGCTCGCGCTGCTGTTCGCCCAGCGGCTCGAGGTGCCGATCGTGCTCACCGACATCGACGAGGCGCGGCTGGAGCAGGGCGTGGGGTACGTCCGCGACGAGATCGACAAGCTGCTGCGACGCAACCGGATCTCGCCGGACCGCGCGAACCGGCTCCGCGGTCTGGTCAGCGGGTCGCTCAGCACCGACGCGTTCGCCGGTGCCGACTTCGTGATCGAGGCGGTGTTCGAGGAGCTCAAGGTCAAGAAGCAGGTCTTCGCCGAGGTCGAGGCGGTGGTCGGGCCCGAGTGCGTGCTCGCCACGAACACGTCCTCGCTGCCGGTGACCGAGATGGCCGCCGACCTCGCCCATCCGGAGCGAGTCGTTGGCTTCCACTTCTTCAACCCGGTGGCGGTGCTGCCGCTGGTGGAGGTGGTGCGCGCGGCCCGGACCGACGACGCCACCGCCGCGACCGCGCTCGCGGTCGGCGCCCGGCTGAAGAAGTCGTGCGTGCTGGTCTCCGACGCGCCCGCGTTCGTCGTCAACCGCCTGCTGACCCGGTTCCTCGGCGAGGTGACCACCACGGTGGACGAGGGGACCCCGCTCGAGGTGGCGGACCGCGCGCTCGAACCGCTCGGCCTGCCGATGTCGCCGTTCACGCTGCTCGCCCTGGTCGGGCCGGCGGTCGCGCTGCACGTCGGGAAGACCCTGCACGCGGCCTACCCGGACCGCTTCCCGGTCAGCGAGAACCTCGCCCGCCTGGTGGCCGCGGGCAAGACCGGCGTCTACATCTGGGGACCGGACGGGCCGTCGGTCGACCCCGAGGTGCGCGAGCTGTTCGAGGCCGGTGACGCGCCCAGCACGGCGGAGCAGGTGCGCGCCCGCGCCGTGGACGCGCTCGCCGAGGAGATCCGGCTGATGCTGGACGAGGGCGTGGTGGCCGAGCCGGCCGACATCGACCTGTGCTTGCTGCTGGGCGCCGGCTGGCCGTTCCACCTTGGCGGGATCACCCCGTACCTGGACCGCACCGGCGTCTCGGAGCGGGTCACCGGCCGCCGGTTCTCGCCGCCTGGGGTGGCCACCCTGCCGGCCTGAGGGCAGGGCCGGCGGTGCCGCTGCTCAGCCGGGGCCGACCGAGCGCGCCCGCGGCACGTCCTCGCCGAGCAGCAGTCCCTGCCTCGCCCGGGCCCGGTAGTACACCACCCGCCCGTCCGGGCGGACCGCGAAGATGCCGCCGGCCGCGCCGAACACGGGCGGCGCGGCGTCGGGCCGCGGCGGACCACCCTCCAGCGCCACCACGTTCAGGTCGCCCTCACCCTCGGCGCTGGTCGGCCCGACCATCATCCGGGCGTGGTCGTTGACCCGGGCCAGCGCGGCGAACGTCTCGCCGCCGTCGCGCGAGAGCGCCGCCGGTCCGGTCACCTCGACCGCGGACAGCTTCGGCAGCCACCGTGGTTCGCCGCCGCGGGTGGACACGACGCCGAGCCGCCGGTCCGCGCGGCGGACCATGACCACGTCGCCGGTCGCGGCGAGCGCCTCGGCCTCCGCGATCACGCGGGTCAGCCCGTTCGCGCGGACCAGCAGGGCGGCCAGCGGCTCCGGGGCCGGCGTCGCGACCGACGTGCCCGTCGGGCGGTGACCGGGTGTCCCGGCGGACGCCGGCACAGTCGGCGGCCGCGCGGATCCGGGCGAAGACCTTGCGTCCGGCACGCTGCGCGCGCCGGAGGTCACGGTCGGCGGGGTCGTCGTCGGCGGGGTCGTCGTGGGCGCCGGTCCGGGCGAGGGCGCCGACCGAGGCACCCGGCCGGTTGTCGCGACCAGGCCGGACGGGGTGTCGGCGACGAGGCGGGCGGCGCGCGGCAGGCGTACCCGCAGCACGTGCTGCCCGCGGTGCAGCGCGAGCCGGGTGGCGGTGCCACGGCCGGCCAGCCAGACCGTCCGGCCGTCCGCGCTCGGCACCACGTTCTCGGCCGGGCCCAGCGGGGTGGCGAGCTGCCCGCGCCGCACCGCGTAGGCGACCGTCCGCCCGTCCCGCAGCCGGCCGAGCACGACGTCGATGCCGTAGGCGGTCCAGGTGCGCAGCGCGGTCACCGCCAGCGGCAGCGCGAGCGGCACCTGCCGCCGGGTCACCGTGTCGAACCGGGTCGCCCGGCCATTCTCGGTCACCACGACGACAGTGCCGACCGGCGGCGGGAACGGCGAGTCATTCCGCACCGGTACCGAGACGCCGCTGGCCCGGTTGGCCGCCGGAGGCTGGCCCTGCACCACGCTGACCACGATCGCGATCGCCAGCAGCCCGACCGTGAACGCCGGGCGCCGGGCCCACCCCGGCAGTCCCCGCACCGGTTGCGCGGGCGCGTTCGGGGACGGGGACGGCACGACGCGCATTGTCTCAGGTGCGGTCTTCGCGGCCGGTGGCGCGGCGGACAGGCTCAGCCGGGCCGGGCCGGCAGCCGGACGATGACCTCCAGCCCGCCGGTCGGCAGCGGGCGGGCGTCGACGTCGCCGCTGTGCGCGGCCGCGACGGCGCGGACGATGGACAGGCCGAGGCCGGCGCCGGCCGACGCGGTGCGCGCCGTGCCGCCGCGGCGGAACGGCTGGAACAGCTCGTCGACGGCACCGGGGTCGACGCGCGGGCCGGTGTTGGTCACGGCGAGCAGCGCCACCGGGCCGGAGCCGTTCCGGTCAGGTTCCACGCCGGTGCGCAGCATGACCCGGCCGCCATCGATGTTGTGCCGGACCGCGTTCTCCACCAGGTTGCCGACGAGCCGGTCGAGTAGCCCGGGGTCGCCGGCGGTCGGCGCCGGCTCGGTGTCGGCGGTCACGGCGAGGCACCGCCGCTGCGCCTCGGCGTCGACCGCGGCCACTGCCGAGGGCACCAGCTCGGCCAGGTCCACCGGCTCGTGCACATCTAGCCCGACCCGGGCCTGCGCCTCGCTGCGGGCGAGCAGCAACAGCGCCTCCACCAGCCGGTCGGCGCGGGCGCTGGCGTCGCGCACCACCTCGGCCATCGTGCGCAGCTCGGCGACGCCGGCGTCGGGGTCGGCGAGGGTCACGTCGACCTCGGTGCGGATGACGGCAAGCGGGGTGCGCAGCTCGTGGCTGGCGTTCGCGACGAACCTTCGCTGGCTGTCGAACGCGGCGTCCAGCCGGGCGAGCATGTCGTCGAACGTGTCGGCCAGCTCCTTCAGCTCGTCGTTCGGGCCGGCCAGGGCGATCCGCTCGTCGAGCGTCTCGGTGGACAGCCGGCGGGCGGTCGCGGTCAGCCGGCTCACCGGCTGCAGCGCCTGCCCGGCCAGCACGTAGCCGGCGCCGGTGCCGACGAGCACGACCACCGCGAACGCGATCGCGCCGGCGTTCAGCAGGTCGCTGCGGGCCTGGTCGCGGACGATCTCGGTGAAGTCCTGGGCGTCGATCTCCAGGGTCCGGCCGGAGTCCTCGCGCAGCAGCACCCGCTGGCCGGCCGGGAACTGGGGCAGCGCGCGGACCGTCCGGTCGAGCAGCACCACGGCCGTGCCGAGCAGCGTCAGTGCGACGATCGCGAGAAGGCCGCCGTAGAGCAGGGTCAGCCGCAGCCGCAACGTCGGGCGCGGTCGCAGCGCACGCGTCCGGCGCGGTCCCGCGGGCGTCGAGCCCTGGCCCCGCCCGGCCGGCGTGGTCGCCGCCGCCGCCGGCGCGTCCGTCACGGTCGGCGACCGCTTCATCCCGCTCCCGCCGCCGGCTCCTCGGCCAGATCCGGCTCCTCGCCGGTGGTGACCCGGTAGCCGGCGCCCACGACCGTCGCGACCACCGGTGGGTCACCCAGCTTGCGGCGCAGCGTCATCACGGTCACCCGCACCGTAGTGGTGAACGGGTCGGCGTTCTCGTCCCAGACCCGGTCGAGCAGCTCCTCGCTGGATACGACCGCGCCGCCCGCGGCGAGCAGCACCTCGAGCACGCCGAACTCCTTGCGGGTCAGCTCGATCGTGCGACCGCCGCGGGTGACGCTGCGGCGGGCCGAGTCCAGCTCGATGTCGCCCGCGGTCAGCACCGGCGGGGCGGGCGGGGTGGATCGCCGGGCGAGCGCCCGCACCCGCGCCACCAGCTCGGCGAACGCGAACGGCTTGGCCAGGTAGTCGTCCGCACCGAGGGACAGCCCCTCGACCCGGTCCGCCACGGTGCCGCTCGCGGTGAGCATGATCATCCGGGTCAGCGTGCCGCCCGCGGCCAGCCGCCGGCACAGCTCGTCGCCCGACATCCCGGGCAGGTCGCGGTCCAGCACGACGACGTCGTACCGGGTCACCGTCGCCTTCTCGTACCCGTCCTCGCCGTCATAGGCGACGTCCACGGCGATGCCCTCGCGACGCAGCCCGCGCGCCACCGCGTCGGCCAGCGCCGCCTCGTCCTCCACCACCAGCACCCGCACGCCTACCAGGATGCCCTCTCCCCGCCGATCTTGGTTGAGTCCACCCTCCCGGCCGCCCGGAGACGTGGATATGACCAAGATCGGCGGGGCGACGCGGTCAGCGCGGCGGCCGGACGAGCGGGTTATCGCCGGACGGGAAGCTAGGCGGGGTCCGTACGGGTCTCGGAGGACTCGGTGGTGGGCAGGGCGGGTGTGTCGGCCAGGCCGGACACCCACTCGACCACGCGCCGGGCGATGTCCTGCGCGGTCAGCCCGACCTCGGCCTTGACCTCGGCCACCTTGCCGTGGTCGAGGAAGCGCGGCGGGATGCCGACATCGCGCGCCGGGACGTCCACGCCGGCGTCGCGCAGCGCCTGGGAGATCCGGCTGCCGACGCCGCCGGTCCGGCTGCCGTCCTCCAGCGTGACCACCAGCCGGTGCCGCGCGGCCAGCGCGACCAGCGCCGGGTCGACCGGGGTGACCCAGCGCGGGTCCACCACCGTCGCGGTCACGCCCTCGGCGCCGATCCGGTCGGCCACCTCGAGCGCCGTGTGCGCCATCGCGCCGACCGAGACGAGCAGCACATCCGGCGGGGACGCGGCCGATCCCGGCTCGCGCAGCAGATCGAGCTCGCCGTCCCGGCGCACCGCGGGCACGTCGTCGACCAGCGGCGTCTTCGGGAACCGCACCACGGTCGGGCCGCCGGCCCAGGCCACCGCCTCCCGCAGCAGCTCGCGCAACGCCGGCTCGTCGCGCGGCGCGGCCACCCGGATGCCGGGCACCACACCCAGGATGGACAGGTCCCACATGCCGTTGTGAGACGGTCCATCCTCACCGGTGATCCCGGCCCGGTCGAGCACGAACGTGACCGGCAGCCGGTGCAGCGCGACGTCCATCAGCACCTGGTCGAACGCCCGGTTGAGGAACGTCGCGTAGATCGCCACCACCGGATGCAGCCCGCCGAACGCCAGCCCGGCCGCCGACGTGACCGCGTGCTGCTCCGCGATGCCGACGTCGTAGCAGCGGTCCGGGTACGCCTCGGCGAAGCCGGCCAGCCCAGTCGGGTGCAGCATCGCCGCGGTGATCGCGACCACGTCCGGCCGCTCGGCCCCGATCCGGACGATCTCGTCGGCGAACGCGGCCGTCCACTTGCGACCGCCGGCCGACAGCGGTCGGCCGGTCTCGGGGTCGAACGCGCCCGGGCTGTGCAGGCAGTCCGCCACGTCGTTCTCCGCAGCCTCGTAGCCGAGGCCCTTGCGGGTCACGCAGTGCACGATCACCGGCCCGCCGAAGTCGCGGGCCCGCCGGAGCGCCGACTCCACCGCCGCCGTGTCGTGCCCGTCCACCGGGCCGACGTACTTCAGGCCGAGGTCCTCGAACAGGCCCTGCGGGGCCAGCACGTCCTTCAGCCCGCGCTTGATGCCGTGCAGTGCGTCGTACAGCGGCGGCCCGACCAGTGGGGTGCGGGCGAGCGCCTCCTTGACCACCTCCAGCGCCTTCTCGTAGCCGGGGCGCAGCCGCAGCGAGGCCAGATGGTCGGCCACCCCGCCGATCGTCGGCGAGTAGGACCGGCCGTTGTCGTTGACGACGATGACCACCGGGCGGCCGGGCGCGGCGGCGATGTTGTTCAGCGCCTCCCAGCACATGCCGCCGGTCAGCGCGCCGTCGCCGACGACGGCCACCACGTGCCGCCGCTCGCCGCGCAGCGCGTACGCCTTGGCCAGGCCGTCGGCGTAGGACAGGGCGGTCGAGGCGTGCGAGTTCTCGATGACGTCGTGCTCGGACTCGGCCTGGCTGGGGTAGCCGGACAGGCCGCCCCGCTGGCGCAGGTGGTCGAACCCGGACTGCCGGCCGGTCAGCATCTTGTGCACGTACGCCTGGTGGCCGGTGTCCCAGAGGATCCGGTCCCGCGGCGAGTCGAAGACCCGGTGCAGCGCGATCGTCAGCTCCACCGCGCCGAGGTTCGGCCCCAGGTGCCCGCCGGTGCGGGCCACCTTCTCGACCAGGAAGTCCCGGATCTCGGCGGCCAGCTGCGCCAGCTGGCCGGGGTCGAGCCGTTTCAGGTCGCTAGGCGCGCCGATCTGCGCGAGGAGGGATGCCACGGTGCCCAACTGTAGACGGCGCACCGCCGGCCGCTGGGACCCCGGACCCAGACCCCGCAGCCCCTACCGGCCAGCCGCCTGCCGTCCCCGCCGGGCCAGCGAGTCGATCACCACGGAGGCGATCAGCACGCCCCCGGTGATGATGTAGCGGTCCTGCTGCTGCAGGTTCACCAGCAGCAGCCCGTTCGCGATCGCGCCGATGACCAGCACGCCGAGCAGCGCCGACATGGCCCGGCCGCGGCCGCCGAACAGGCTGGTGCCGCCGATGACGGCCGCCGCGATCGAGTTGATCAGCACGTCGCCGCCGCCGAACTGCTGGTCTACGCCGCCGAGGTAACAAGCGCCGACGATGCCGCCGAGCGCGGCCAGCGTGGAGGCCAGCATGAAGACCGAGATGCGGATCCTGTCGACGTTGAGGCCGGCCCGGCGGGCGGCCTCGATGCTGCCGCCGATCGCGTAGATCGACCGGCCGTACCGGGTGTGCACGAGCACCCAGTCGACGACAGCGACGAGCACCAGGAAGACGACGAGCGGCCAGGGCACCCCCCGGTCCTGGCTCAGCACCAGCACGACCACGCCGAGCAGGACCAGCACGAGCACGCTGCGGACGACGATCTCGCCGATGGCGCGGGCGGCCAGGCCGGCGGCCCGGCGGCGGCGCGCCTGCCGGATCCCCGTGACCAGCAGCAGCGCGCCGGCCGCGACCGCCAGCACGTAGCCGAGCGTGTTGTCGACGAACGCGGTCTGCCCGAACTGCTGCAGCGCCTCGCCGGGCGGCAGGTTGACCGAGCCGGTCTCGCCGAGCACGCGCAGCTGGAAGCCCTGCCAGATGAGCAGGCCGGCCAGCGTCACCACGAACGATGGGACGCCGACCTTCGTGAACAGCAGCCCCTGCAGCAACCCGATGGCAACCCCGGCGGCGAGCGCGAGCAGCACGGCGACAACCGGGCTGTAGCCCTGGTTGACGTTCGCGACCGCGAGCACCGCGCCGGCGAGCCCGCTCACCGCGGCCACCGATAGGTCGATCTCGCCCAGCAGCAGCACCAGCACCACGCCGGTCGCGATGATCCCGGTCGAGGCGATCGTCTGCGCGATCCCGACCAGGTTGACCGGCTCGAGGAAGACGCTGTTCAGGCTCTGGAAGACGATGACGATCACGATCAGGCCGACGACGACCGGCAGCGAGCCCAGCTCGCCGGTGCGCAGCCGGTTGGTGAAGTCGTCCACGTAACCGCGGAAGCCGTGGCGGCGGAGCAGGCCCTCCTCGAGCGGCACGCCGGCCGCGCCTGCCCCGACCCCGGCGGTGCCGGGTCGGGGCGCTTCCTCGGTAACGACCGGTGGCTCGCTCATGGCTGGTCTCCCGGTTCGTCCGGCCCGCCGTCCGGCGGGGGTGCCGCAGCGGCCCGGCCGGCCCGCTCGGCCACCACGTTCTCCCGCGACCCGGTGATCGCGGCCACCACGTCGTCCTGGTCGACGTCGCGGGCGGCGAACTCGCCGCCGTTGCGGCCCAGCCGGAGCACCACGATCCGGTCGGCGACGGCGAAGACGTCGGCCAGGTTGTGGCTGATCAGCACGACCCCGAGGCCGCGCTCGCGCAGGCGCTCGATCAGGTTGAGAACCTGCGCGGTTTGCGCCACGCCGAGCGCCGCGGTCGGCTCGTCCAGCAGCACGATCTTCGGCTCGCCGAGCAACGAGCGGCTGATCGCCACCACCTGGCGCTGGCCGCCGGACAGCGCCGCCACCCGGGTCCGCACGCTCGGGATCCGCGCCGAGAGCTGGCGCAGCAGGTCGAGCGCGCGGCTCTCCATGGCGACCTCGTCCATCACCCCGCCCCGGGCCAGCTCGCGGCCGAGGAAGAGGTTGCCGACCACGTCCAGGTTGTCCGCGAGCGCGAGATCCTGGAACACGGTGGCGATGCCGAGGTCCTGCGCCGCGTGCGGGGTCGGGATGCTGACCGGGTGGCCCTCGAATTCGATGGTGCCCTCGTCCGCCGGGCCGGCCCCGGACATCACCTTGATCAGCGTGGACTTGCCGGCCCCGTTGTCGCCGACCAGCGCCACCACCTCACCGAGCCGGACGTCGAAGTCGACATCGGTGAGGGCGCGGACGGCGCCGAAGTGCTTGTTGATCCCGCGCAGCCCCAGCACCGGCGTGGTGGCCGGTGCTGGCGGCCGCTCGGCGATGGCCGTCATGTCAGGCCCGCCGCTACTGCAGCCCGGCGCTCGTGCACGCCTGCGCGTACTGCGCCGTGCAGATGTCCTCCACCGTCCACAGGCCGTCGGCGACCACGGTGTCCTTGACGTTCTCCTTGGTCACCGCGACCGGCTCGAGCAGCACCGACGCGACCTCCTTGGTGCCGTTGTTGACGGTGGCGGTCGTCTCGATCGTCTCGCCGCGCAGCAGCTTGACGGCGAGCTCGGCGGCGCCGTCCGCCTCCGGCTTGTACGCCTTGTAG
>JBKOXW010000097.1:0-11504 GCA_046744115.1 Actinomycetota bacterium
CCGCCACCGCGAGCTCCGCCATCGCCGCGCTCATCAACGGCTGAGAGCATTCCGCCCACAGGAATGGCCGCTCGTCGGCACGAGCAGACTTCAACGCGCGCGCCTCGCGGCAGATCCGTGCACCCTGATCTTGACTGCAGCAGCGGGGCGTCCGGGTTCGTTCGCGGCGAGTTCGTCGAAGTGCTGCACGGCTTCCGCGGCGACAGCGATGACCTGTTCGGTCGTCTAAACGGCGGTGAGCAGCGCGTCGAGCGGCCGAGGCAAGGTATCCCGGCCAACTGCCGCCTCGACGAGCAGCCGTGCGTAGCGCAGCTTGCGGCGCGAGCCGCTGCCCAGGAACCGCCGCATCTGCGCTTCGGGCTCCCGGCCGCGCCAGGCGGGCTGGCCCTGCAACGAGCGGAACGACCCGAGGTCGCCCTGCGAGTCGAAGAGTGCTTCGGACCCCTGCGGTGCCCACGGCGCGGATCAGCTCGCCCTCCAGATCGTTGACGCAGACGTAGAACCCGAGGTGCTCCGTGTCGGTGCGCGGGCAGGGTGAGCCGACATGGGTCGCGACCAGTCCGCGCCGGAATATCTCCTCCTCATGCAGGTCGGACAGACCGGCTAGCCCAAGGCAGCTGCATTGCTCGCGCCTTGCGACCGTTGCGCGCTCATCGGCATGATCGATAGCCCTGAGCGGATCGCAGACGCAGCCGGGGCACCGACGCCCGACACGGACAGTCACCGCCGGCCGGGCTCGAAGTGTCACCCATCAGTGGAGCCGAACTGTCACGGATCAAGTGGTTACGACACCTGCATTGGTTCCGCGAATTGGTTCCGGGCCCGCGCCAGCAGTCCGACTCCGACTAATGGCGACAGACTTCATCCTCGAGAGTCGCGTCTTTCGATCGACCCTCGCCTGCCGAGTCCACTTGAGGCCTGGCCATCGCGTTGGTCCCGGTACCGATCGGCCCGGCTCAAATGTGCGGCAGGGCCCGATCCTCGTTGCTATGAGACTAGCTGTGACACAATGTGTCAATTAACTGCCGGACCTGATCGAGTTCTGCGTGCGGTGCTATCTGAGAACGGCTTCGATTGGCTGCATCGCACCCGCGCCAAGTAACTCGGTGGCTAATGCCGCGAGGTTGTCCCGCTGTGAAGCCGACACATTCGGCTTTACACGGTTCGCCGCAGTCCGGATTGCCTGTCGACTCGGCGCGTCGACGCCTCGCTCCAAGTAGTGCCCTGATCCAGACCCGCCCCGCCTCTGATGACGGACCATGCCGGAACGGCGGGGTGGGGCGGAGGCTACGGTTGAGAGCATGGCCGACTTCGTCATCAAGCGATGGGATCTCGACCCATATCCCGGTGATCAGGCCCCGCCGCACGTGCACCACGCGTCGGACGAGGGTTTCTGCGTGCTCGGCGGCCAGCTCGAGATCCTGGTCGGCGAGCGCCGGCAGACGCTCAACGCAGGCGAACATGTGGTAGTCCCGGCCGGAGTGACACACACTTTCGCCACGGTGGGAGACCGTCCGGTGCAGATGCTCGCGGTCATGACGCCGGAGGTCGACGAGCTCGTCGCGGCGCTGCACGAGGTGTCCTCGCCGGACGAGCGCGCCGCGGTGTGGGCTCGCTACAACTCCTCGGTCGTGGCGGACACCGGTCCAGCATGAGCAGGCCCACCACGGACCGTGTCGACCCGGATGTGGTCGTGGTGCTGAGCCGCACGTTTGACCGGCTCGTCGTGCAACCGGTGCCTGTGCTACTCGCCGCCCAGCTGACGCGACACCACCGCGGCGCCGATCTCCACGGCGAAGTCGCGACCGGCGCCACCGAGCCAGGCGGCCGTACGCCGGAGCCAACCCGCTTCTTCTCATCTGGCTCCCGGTCCGCCACAGACGGCAACGCGGCCACCAGCCGGTCGGCCACCGACTCGGCCGTCGGCCATTGACCGACATCCCGCTGCGCCCGTTCCGTGACGTTGAAGACTATGTCCGGGTCGCGCACCTCAGCGGCAGGCGGGATGACCTCGAGGCACGGCGGAGTGGCCTCGGAGAGCTTCCGCAGCGAGCGAGCGACGTCGGCAGAGACAAGTCGAGCGCCGTGCGATCTCCATCGCCTGGATGTCGAACGCGTCGGGGTCCTCGAACCGCTGGACGAGGTAGCCGAGGACCGGAAGCTCCCGAGAGGTCCAGGTGTCATCAACCACGGCCGGAGCTTCACCGATGGCTGCTCGCGACCGTCCGGCGCAGCGGCACAACGGGGACCTTCACACGGGCACCGCGGCGGCGTCTCGGTCGGTACGCCACTCCCCGATGCCCGAGGATGTTCAGCCGCGCCCCGCCGTAGGTTCCCTGCCGGGCATCATCGGATGGTGCACGGCGCGGCGGTAGTGAGCGTGATGGAGCTCCTGGCCTGTGAAGGCATTACCGGCTGGATCGACGGCGGCTGGGGCGTCGATGCGTTGCTCGGCGAGCAGACCCGCGACCACGCCGACCTCGACCTCGCCGTCGACGTGGCCGCGCTCGCCCGGCTGATGACGCTGCTGGGTGCGCTGGGCTTCGAGGTACTGCGCGACGAACTGCCAGCGGCCATCGCTCTGCGGCACGCCGACGGCCGCGAGATCGACCTTCACCCGATCGAACTCACCCCGGACGGCGGCGGTGACCAAGCTCAACCCGGCGGTGCGCGGCCCTGGCACTACGGGCCGCCGACCACCGGCCGCGTCGACGGCCAGCCGGTCCCATGCAACGGACTGGATACCCAGCTGCGATCGCACCTCGGCTACCAGCCCGACGCCGACGACCTCGCCGACATGCGAGCGCTGGCTCGACGGTTCGGCTGCCCGCTCCCCGCCCCATACGACCGCGGGTAGAGGCATGGTCTGGCGGCGGCCAGTCACCCGGTAGCCTGTCGAAGGGACCCCGGGAGATGCGATGCGTTGTAGGGTGCGTCGATCCCTGCGGATCGAGTCGCCCGGAGGCGGATGGGCGTGCGGGTCGGATATAGGCGAGTAGCCGTCCCCATCGTTGTGGTGTTGGTGCTCGCAGTCATCACGGCAGGGACTCTGCTGTCGACCGGCCGGCTGGACCTCGCCGGCGGCCCCCGGTCGGCCCCGGATGCCGGCGCGCCCGCCATCCGACCGCCGGAACAGTCCGAGCATACGGCGCGCGGCGAGCAGCCCGGGCCCTCGGTCGTGGCCATGGCGCCCCATCGGCTGGCGGTGACTACTCACCCCCCGGGCGCGGTCCTTCGGATCGTCGGCCCCGACGGATCCACCAAGACCGCGCGGACCCCCTTCCGGGGGACGGTGCTGGGCGGTCGGCTCCAGCTGACGCTCGCACGTGCCGGTTACAACCGGCTCACCGAGCGGCTCGTGCTGGACCGCGATCGCGCCCTGGAGCGGTGGTTGGACCCTGCCGGGCTGCTCCACCACAAGCTCGGGACCTTCACTACCGGCTCCAACCCCAAGCAGGTGGCCTTCACCCCCGACGGCCGGGAGATCTGGGTGTCGCTGCTCGGCGGCCACGGTGTGGAGGTGTTCGACGCGGCCAGCCGCCGGCGCGCAGCGCACGTACGGCTGGGCCGGCACGGCGCGGTCGAGGTCATCTTCAGCCGGGACGGCAGGACCGCGTACGCCAGCCAGATGGAGACCGCCTCGGTGTTCGAGATCGACCGGCGGACACGCCGGGTGCTCCGCCAGCTGCCCACCAAGGGGAACTGGAGCAAGGTGATGGCCCTGTCCTCCGATGAGAACACTCTGTACGTGGCCAACTGGGTGAGCAACGACGTGTCCGAGATCGATCTGGCCTCGGGTCGGGTACGGCGGCTGCTGCCAACCGTCGCCACGCCGCGCGGCCTGTATCCCACCGCGGACGGCACCCGGCTGTACGTGGCCGGCTACGACCAGGGGGAGCTGGCCCGCATCGATCTCACCACCGGCGCCGCAAAGGTGCTGCTACGGACGGGCGGGGCCATGCGCCACCTGGTCGGCGATCCGCAGCGGGAACGGCTCTACGCCGACGACATGGCGACCGACGAGACATTCGTCGTCGACCTGCGCACCGAGAAGGTCCGCAAGCTAGCCAATTCCGACGAGAAGCCCAACACGATCGACCTCACCCCCGACGGTCGAGTGCTGTACGTCTCCAACCGCGGCGAGAACGGCAGCAACTACTACCTGCCCGGTCCAGAATGGGGCTCGGTCCTGGCTATCGACACGCGCACCGGTCGGATCCTGGACGCGATCGTCGGCGGCAACCAGACGACCGGACTGGACGTCTCGCCAGACGGGCGGACTCTAGCCTTCAGCGACTTCCTTGACAACCGCGTCACCCTGTACGCCATCCCCCCGTACGCGACGTTGGCCGCTGGCGACGGGGGCCGAACACAGGCCCACCTCGCCGACATTCCCAAACGGTAGGCCCCGGGCGGCCCGACTCGTCCGCACGGGCTGGTTTGACTGGTCAGCGGCGGGGGGTAGTCCAACGGATCCGTCGGGGGCGCCGTCGATCTCGAGCAGACGAGGATGACGTCGGCCAAGTGAGGCACACGCGGAAAGGCCGCACCTCCATTGGCGCAGGTATCTGGGCTTCGTGCTGACCGCGGTAAGCAGCTGGCCAATAAGTTGACAATCCCGATGCCTGCTCAGGCAGTGTGTGATGGCTGTGACAGGCTGCGCATCCGCCTGTTGATCCCGCCGAACCCCAGAATGGCGCACACGGAGTCCTCCAGCGCCAGCGATGGCGTCTGCTGGTCGAACTCACCGCGGGCCAATGCGGCGTGGCGCTGCGGGAGTCGCTTGGCCAGGCTGAGGGTCATCGCCATGACGTGTTCGGCCATCGGCCTGGCATAGGCCCCGGCATTGTCGGCGATGATGGTTCCCGCCGGGATCGCCGTGAAGTCGACGTTGTCCACGCCTGCGGACAGGAACTGGACGAGGCGTAGGCGCTTGGCCTCTGCGAGCTGGCCTGGCGGCAACTCGCGGCCCAGCCGCAAACCGATCAGCGCATCGGCCCGGCGTAGCGTATCCAGCCGCTCGGACGGCTGCTGGTCCTGCAGGAAGACGACCTGTGCCTCGTCGCTCAAAACGTCGAGGTTGACCTCGCGGACACCGTTGTCCACCGCATAGCTGATCGCAACCAGGGGTTGTCCCATCGTGATCCTCCATCCATTCCCTTGATCCTCACGACAATGGGGTGCGCTCGGAGGGTGTGCCCGAACGGACCGTGAGCACGCCCACGGTGGCCAACAGGCCCAGCAACGCACCGGTGAACCAGGTCACCGCCGCCGTTGCGCTGGTGTAGTGCGTGGCCACACCGACGCCGACCGCCGGTACGGCCATGCCGACAAAGGAGATGAGGAACAGGCCGGCGAGGGCCTCGCCCCGCGTGGCCGGCCCGGCCATGGCCGCCACAGCGCCGAGGGCGGACTTGAACAGCACCCCTGCGCCCATGTTGGCGACGATGCCGCCGATGAGGAACAGGCGAGGTTGGCCGTGTGCATGCCAACCGCCAGCACGACCACGCCGGCGGCCTGGCCGAGCAGGCCGATGCTCCTCCGCACCAGGGCGTCAAGTGGGCTGGTGAGGGTCTGCGCCGCCGCGGCAGCGCCGAACACGGTGAACACGATCACGCCGGCCAGCGCCTGGGACGAGTGGTGCAGGGTGCCACCGACGAACCCTGGAGCCAGTGACGTGAACAAGGCGAAGACGGCGAAGGACGCAAACCCCGCTGCCGCCGCGCCGACGTACCCCGCGGTGCCGCCCTCCACCCTGACCCGAAGCGGCCGGTACGCCGGCATGACGGCCGTCTCCTTGACTGTCTCCGGAGCCAGCGCAACCGCGCACACGCCGACCAGCAGCAGGACGCCGAAGACGAGATAGGGCAAGCGCAGCGGCGTGTCGACGTACTGGGCCAGGACGCCGGCGATGAGCGGGCCGATACCCAGTCCACCGATGTTGGCCGCGGTCGACACGATCTCGAACCGCTGCGGCGACGCTCCGGGACGCGATGCGCGGTGCAGCTCCTGGAGATACGCGGTGGCGGTTGGGGCCAGCATGCCGACACCCAGACCGGTGACCAGCCGGGCGACGAGCAGCACCGGCAATGGTGGTTCAGCGAGGAACAGCACGGCCGCGGCCAACTCGAGGAGCAGCGCCGCGAACAGGACCTTCCTGCGGCCGACGACGTCGGAGAGCTGGCCGGCCAGCAGCAGGCTGGTCAGCACGCCGACGGTGTACACGGCGAACACGATTGTGACCGTGAATGTGGAGAAGCCGTCATGCTCCTGATAAAGCGGGTACAGCGGGGTCGGGACCGTGGAAAACGCCATGCCCGTGACGAACACCAGTGCGATCAGCCAGAACCCGGCGCCGTAACTGGACACCGCCGCGCGATCTCGCTCGACACGTCCTCGCGGGACAGGCGCAGCGTTGATCTCTTCTGGGGCAGCGGTTCTGCTCATCCGGATCCTTCTCCGACAGCTGACAGCAGCCAGGATTCGCCTAGGCGGTATCCAGCAACTTGCGGGCGGCGGCCGAGATGTGGTCAGCGTCGACGCCGGTCCATGCCAGGAGCTCAGCACCGGATCCGGAGCCTGGCGTGTCGCGGACGGCGAGGTGCGCGAGCGACAGGTTCGACCGTCCGGCGGCGAGCAGGGCGTCGGTGACGGCCGAGCCGAGTCCCCCTTCGGGGTGATGGTCTTCTGCCACCACTATCTTGCCGGCGGTGGCGTCCACAGCCGCGGTGAGGGTGGCGGCGTCGATCGGCTTGATGGAGTAGCAGTCGATGACCCGCGTCCGGATTCCGTTCTCCTGCAGGATGTCTGCGGCGCGCAGGCAAGCGTGCAAGGTGACGCCGGCTCCGACGAGGGTCACCTGGTCCTGGTCGCTTGATCGCAGCACCTTCGAACCGCCGACGGGGAACGCCTCCTCTGCCGGATAGAGGACGGGATAGGCGCCGCGGGTGGTGCGCAGGTAACTGATGCCCGGCGTGGCCGCCATCGCCACCACGAGCGCGGCGGTGCTGGTGGCGTCGCTCGGATATATCACGGTCGACCCGTGCACCGCGCGCAGCATGGCCAGGTCCTCAAGTCCCATCTGGGATGGCCCGTCGGCGCCGATCTCGACACCGGCGTGGGAGCCGACCAGTCGCAGGTCGACGCCGGAGATCGAAGCCATGCGGATGAAGTCGTGGGCGCGGGTCAGGAACGCGGCAAAGGTCGAGGCGAACGCGCGGTAGCCGCGGACATTTAGCCCCGTGGCGGCGGCCACCAGCTGCTGTTCGGCGATGAACATCTCGAAGTACCGGTCCGGATGAGCGCGTGCGAACGCGTCTGCGTACGTGGAGTTGCTGACCTCTCCGTCTAGCGCGACCACCAGCGGGTCGCGGGCGCCGAGGCCGACCAGCGCGTCCCCATAGGCCTTGCGTGTAGCCACCTTGTCGCCGACGAGGTACTGCGGTGGCGCCGCAGCGGCCGTGGCCGGCCCGGCGGTCGGATCCGTTGGGGGGGCGGGAACCGGGCGCGGGCCGCGAAGCGCCACGTTGCGGACGCCACCAAGCTCGGCGATCGCACGCACAGCCATGTCAGCTGGGAACGGCTTGCCATGCCAGTCCGGGCTGTCCTCGACCTCGGAGAACCCCTTGCCTTTGACCGTCTTCGACAGGATCACCGTGGGCTGCTCACCCCCGGTGTTGTCGACGGCGATGGCCAGGGCGTCGTCGATCGCGGCCAGGTCATGACCGTCGATCTCCAGCACACGGGCGCCGAACGCCGCGGCGCGGCGGGCGTAGGCGTCCAGGTTCCAGCCCAGCTCCGTTTCACCGCGCTGGCCCAGCCGGTTGACATCGACGATGGCGATCAGGTTGGCGAGCCGGTAGTACGCGGCCTTGTCCAACGCCTCCCAGACGGATCCCTCGGCGAGCTCGCTGTCACCGCACAGCACCCAGACCCGATAGGGCAGCCGGTCCAGGTACTTGCCGGCCAGCGCAATGCCGACGCCAGCGGCCAGCCCCTGGCCGAGTGAACCGGTGGCGACGTCGACCCAGGGCAGCGCCGGGGTGGGGTGGCCTTGCAGGCGCTGCCCGAAACGCCGATAGCCGGTCAAGAGCTCGTCCTCGGCGACGACGCCGACGGCCTTGAACACCGAGTACAACAGCGGGGAGGCGTGCCCCTTGGAGAAGATCAGGTGGTCGTTGGCCGGCGAACGCGGGGCGTCCCAGTCGTAGCGTAGGTATCGCGTGACCAGCACGGCGAGCAGGTCGGCCGCCGACATGCTGGACGTCGGATGCCCCGAACCGGCACTGGTGCTGGAGCGGATGGAGTCGACCCGCAGCTGCGCAGCCAGCTCGGCCACGGTGCCAAGGCCGACCCGCGACGCGGGAGCGGTGCTGGTAGTCATGAGGCCACGGTGTCGCACCCGGTCGCGCTGGGCATCACGGCGAGCGCCCAACCTCGCTTACCGCTGGCGGGTACGAAGATTGGCCGCTGGCCGTGGCGACGGCGCGACCGCGGTCGCCGATCGTGGGTGTGGTCAACGACCTGGCCGATCACCTGTATGTGCACTACGCCGGTTCTGCCGTGGAGCACCTGTTCCGGGTCGCGGCCGGGATGGACTCGGTGGTTGTCGGCGAGACGCAGATCCTCGGGCAGCTCCGGGCCGCCTACGGGGAAGCCAGTCGACTCGGCAGCGTCGGCACGGTGCTGCACAAGCTCGCACAGCAGTCGTTGCGAGTGGGCAAACGCGTCCACGCCGAGGCCGGCATCAACGCCGCCAGCAGGTCGCTGGTCTCCGAGGCACTCGCCGAGGCGGCAGCCGCGATCGGCAGCCTGCGGGGTCGGCGTGCCCTGATCGTCGGCGCGGGTGCGATGGCCGCGCTCGCGGCGGCGGAGCTCCGCCGCTGCGGCGTCGCAGAGATCGCCGTGGCCAACCGGACATTCGCCACGGCCTGCCGGCTGGCCGCAACGGTGGCCGCCGAGGGCACCTCGGCGCGTGGCGTCGGCCTCGAGGCGGTGCCGGCAGAGCTGGCGGCAGCCGACATCGTGCCGTCGCGCCCGGGACCCGCGTATGGCATGCCGTGTCCCTTGGGGCGAGGGGGTGGTGGACCGAAGTTACGGCTAGCCGGGATGTCCGGGACGAATGCCACTGTCATGCTCGTGGTGTGGTACGGAGCTGCCTGATCGTCGACGACAACGAACGATTCTTGGCCGCCGCGCGTGCCAGCCTCGAACGCGACGGCCTCGAGGTGGTGGCCACCGCGACCACGAGGACTGAGGCTCTAGAGAAGGTCGATGCACTGCGCCCTGATGTCGTCCTGGTGGACATCGCCCTTGGTGCGGAGAGTGGCTTCGACCTGGCCCGAGAGCTGGTGGAGCGCCACCCCGAGCTACGGGCGCGTGTCGTGCTGATCTCGACACGGCGGGAAGAGGACTTCGAGGACCTCATCGCGTCCAGCCCGGCGGTCGGATTTGTGTGGAAGGCTCACCTGTCGGCGGGCGCGGTGCGCGATCTGGTGGCGGTCGGTGAGCAGTGACGTGCGCGGTCTGCTGACGCGACCGCCGTGGGGGCCATGGTTGGGCGGACTCCTGGCCGGTGCGGCCCTGGTGGCCGTAGTGACCGGCGTGGTCGCGCTTCTGGAGCCGCACCTCCCTGTGCTGAGCCTTTTGGTGCTGTACCTGCTGGCGATCCTGCCAGTCGCAGTCCTCTGGGGTTCGGGCCCGGCGGCGGTCGCCTCGATCCTGAGCACGGTGTTGTTCGGCTACCTGTTCTTGCAGCCAGAACGCTCATGGTGGCTCGCCGAGGCCCGCAACAGCGTCGCCTTGGCGGTCTTTCTCATCACCGCGGTCGTCGTAGCGAACCTCGCTGCGCGACTACGACGGGCGGCGCAGGATTCCGCGCGCTTGACGCAAGAGCAGGCGGCGCTCCGGCGGGTGGCAACACTGGTTGCGGAGGGCGTCCAGCCATCGACGGTCTTCGAAGCCGTAACGCGGGAGGTCGGCACGCTGTGCGGCGCCGACTTGGCCCGCATGGAGCGCTACGACGATGACGGCGCGGTGACGGGTGTCGCCGCCTGGAGCCGGGTGCCCGTCCAGCTCGCCGTCGGCACGCGGATCGACCTCGACGGCGTAAGCATCGCCCGTCAAGTACGACAGACGAACAGGCCGGTCCGAGTCAACAGCTTCGAGCGTGCAAGCGGCTCCATCGCGACCGAGGCACGGGCACTCGGCATCCGCTCGTCGATCGGCTGCCCGATCATCGTGGACGGGAACCTGTGGGGCGTGATCGCTGCCTCGACGAAGGGCGAGGAGCCCTTCCACGCCGGCACGGAGTCACAGATCGCGCGGTTCACCGAGCTCGTTGCCACCACCATCACCAACGCAGAGGCCCGCACTCGGCTGCGTACTATCGCTGATGAGCAGGCGGCCTTGCGGCGCGTGGCAACCGTGGCCGCCCAGGGCGCGGAGCCCGACCGTGTCTTCGCTCTGGTGGCCGAGGAAGTGCGCGTGCTCATGGGGGCCGACGCTACAGCGATCCTTCGGTTCGAAGCCGATGGGACAATGACCTACTTAGGCGTCCAGGGCCGGCGCCATCCCCGCAAACCGGGTGCACGGTGGAGTCCCGAACCGTCGCCGCCCGCCGCTGTCGAGATGGTCCGCCAGACCGGCCGTTCGGCTCGCCTGGACTATTCCGCCGGCGTCACCGACAAGCTGCCAGCGGTCTTCCAAGAGGAGGGATTCCGCTGCGCGGTGGCCAGTCCGATCGTTGTCAACGGACGGCTGTGGGGCACGATCGGCCTGGCGTCCCGGCGCGGGCCGCTCCCCGTCGACACCGAGCAGCGGTTGATCGCCTTCACCGAGATCGTGGCAACCGCTATCGCCAACATGGACAGCCGCTCGCAGCTCGCGGCGTCACGTGCACGGGTTATCGCTGCCGCCGATGCCACTCGTCGCCAGCTCGAGCGCGACCTGCACGACGGCGCCCAGCAGCGGCTCGTGTCTCTTGCGCTCGAGCTACGGAACGCCCAGGAGGAGGTTCCCGGCCATCTGCCAGGCCTCCGCGCGAATCTCGATCGAGTCGCGCAGGACCTGACCGAGGTCCTTGACGAGCTGCGGGAGCTGTCCCGGGGTATCCACCCGGCGGTCCTCTCCGAGGGCGGTCTTGGCCCGGCCTTGCGGACACTGGCTCGACGCTCGGGGGTGCCGACCGACGTTGACATCCGTACTCCAAGCCGGTTCCCGGATTCGGTGGAGGTGGCGGCGTACTACGTGGTGTCCGAGGCCCTCACGAACGCAACCAAGCACGCCGGCGCGTCCCACGCCGAGGTCATCGTCGCGGAGAGGAACGACAGCCTGCGCCTCTCTGTGCGCGACGACGGCGTCGGCGGGGCCGACCCGAACCGCGGGTCCGGCTTGACCGGCCTGCGTGACCGGGTGGAGGCTCTCGGTGGATCGATCGACGTCAGCAGCCCTGTCGGGGAGGGCACGCTGATCGACGTGTCATTGCCGCGGAAGCCATCGTGACC
>JBKOXW010000194.1:0-15512 GCA_046744115.1 Actinomycetota bacterium
CCGCCGGGGCGAGCGCCTGGGGCGCGGCGACCAGTCGCTGCGGCTGCGCGGCGGCGGCGAGTGCAGGCGGCGGCGCCAGCGCCGAGGCCGGCTCCGACGGGCCGACGTACCGCCCGACCACCAGCCCGATCAGCAGCACAAGGTAGCCGAGCGTGGCGAGCAGGATGGTCTCGACCGCCGACAGCGGCCAGACGTCCGCCTTCGCCAGGCTCGGAGGCAGGCTCGGTTGCATGTCAGCCGCTCAGCGCGTGGTGGGTACGGGTTCGCGCGCCGGACCCGTCTCCTGCGCCGGTCCCGCCTCCTGGTCCGCCACCGCCCGCCGGCCGAGCAGCAGCCAGCCAAAGAAGCCGACGGCGAGCGAAACGAGCACGCCGAGGTTGGCGAACGCCCAGTCGCCGTCCGTGCCGCCCAGCCCGAACGGCCCGAGCAGGTACCCCTGCCAGTCCAACCAGGACGCGAACGTGTTGGTCACCAGGCCCCAGCCGAGGACCGTTCCGAGCACGACGGAGCCGACCGCCGGCCAATGCACCGAGCCGTACCGGCCGCGGGGGTCGAACAGCTCGGCGTCGGCGTACGCGCGCCGGCGCAGCACGATGTCGGCCAGCATGACGCCGCACCACGCGGCGATCGGCACGCCCAGCGTGATGAGGAAGCCCTGGAACGGTCCGATGAAGTCGGTCGCCACGAAGACCACGTAGATCGTGCCCGCCACCATGAGGACGCCGTCGAAGGCGGCGGCCACGTATCGCGGGACGCGGACGCCGAGCGTGAGCAGCGCGAGCCCGGACGAGTAGATGTCCAGGACCGCGCCGCCGACCAGGCCCAGCACGGCGACGATCGCGAACGGCACCAGGTACCAGGTCGGCAGGATCGTGGTGAGCGCGCCGATCGGGTCGGCCGCGATGGCGCCGGACAGGTCGGCGCTCGACCCGGCCAGCAGCACGCCGAAGATCACCAGCAGCAGCGGGGCCACGCTCGCGCCGAACGCGGTCCAGCCCACCACGCCGCGACCGGACGCGCTGCGCGGCAGGTACCGGGAGTAGTCCGCGCCCGCGTTCACCCAGCCGAGGCCGAAGCCGGTCATGGCGAACACCAGCGCGCCGATCCAGGCCTGGGCCGAGCCGGACGGCAGGTCGCTGACGGTGCCCCAGTCCACCTCGTCGACGGTGAGCAGGACGTACCCGATCGTCAACACTGCGGTCGCGATCGTGATGGCCGTCTGCAGCCGCATGATCACGTCGAAGCCGAGCACGCCGGCGGCCACCACCAGCGCGGCGACGACCAGGAACGCGACGATCTTCGTGGGCGTGCCGCCGCCCCAGCCGAGTTCGGTGAAGACGGTCGAGGTGGCGAGCGTGGCGAGCGAGACGAGCACGGTCTCCCAGCCGACCAGCAGCAGCCAGGACAGCGCGCTCGGCAGCGCGTTGCCGCGGACGCCGAACGCCGCCCGGCTGAGCACCATGGTCGGCGCCGACCCGCGCTTGCCGGCCACCGCGACGAAGCCGACCAGCAGGAACGAGAAGACGATGCCGACCACCGCCGCCACCGTCGCCTGCCAGAACGAGACACCGAAGCCGAGGATGAACGAGCCGTAGCTGATGCCGAGCACGGAGATGTTCGCCGCGCACCACGGCCAGAACAGGTCCCGCGGCGAGCCCCGCCGCTCGGACTCGTCGATCACGTTGATGCCGTTGAGCTCGACCCCGAAGCCCTCCGGCCGGCCCGCCGGCGGCCCACCCCGCGCCGCCATCTCCGTCGCCACGGGCGTACTCCAGCACGCCGCGGGTGCGCTCGTCTACCGGTCGAAGCGCCAGCGCGTCTGGCTGTACGGCTCGCCCTTGCCGAAGCCGAAGGCCGTCGTCGGGGCGACCCGGTAGACCACGGCCTCGCCGCCGGCCTCGTTGACGAACAGACCGTCGCGCACGTCGAAGTGCCAGTCGGGGCCGTACTGCGCCTCGTACGCCTCGGCGAGGCGGCGGAGCGTGGCCTCGTCGCGCAGCCGCACCGCGTCGCCCTCGACCACGACATCCATGCCCTCGTTCATAGCGTTGGTGCCGGTGGTCAGGATGCAGTGCGGGTTCGTCTTGAGGTTCTTGGCCTTCCGCTCGGTCGGGCCCGTGCAGAAGTGCATCGCGTCGTCCAGCCAGACCGCGATCAGCGGGGTGACGTGCGGGCGCCCGTCGGGCCGCACCGTCGACAGCCAGTACACCTCCGCGTCGGCGAGTCGCCGCCGCGCCTCCGGCCATGCGGTCGGTGTCGCGCGCTCGCCGCTGAACCGTGGGTCCAGCACCGCGACCGGATCCTTGCCTGCCATCGCTGCTCTCCTCTCCCCAGCGCCCGAGGTGACCCTCACCTATGAAGACACGGCCCGGGCTAAGCGTGACAGCCCGGCGAGCCGAGCTCATCGGTCGGACCCGGCGCCCCCGTCCAGGGTCGCGGCGATCGCCCGCAGGTCGCCGGCAGGGACAACGACCTCCTTCAGGCGTGACATCTGTGATACTGCTGTCCCCGACCTCCTTGGAGAGAGGAGCCGCGATGCCGCCCAGGACACCCGCGCTGCCAGCCACGAGCAGCCTCTCTACAAGCCTGGAGGCGTTCCCGCTCGGACGGGCCCTCGGGACGCAGTCCGACAGCGCTGATCCGACGCCCGCGGAAGCTCTGCCGTTCGGGCTTCGCCTTGCGGTGAGCCACCCTGCCGTGCAGCTCGGCGACCTCAGTCAGTACGGGTACGACCACGAACGTCAGGTGGGCGTGACACGGACAGATGCAGGTTCGCTCCCGCTGGCGCGGCACACCACCGGGCGGACGCGGACGACGACCAACCCCGACGGCTACAAGGGCCCCGACAGCGACACCGACTACCGCGAAGACTAGCCAGCGCGTGTCCGGGCAGCAGGTCGTCCTCGTGCTGACGCACCCGTTCGATCCGACCGCCGACTACGTGGTGGAGGAGTTGAATCGGCGTGGCGTGCCGGTCTTCAGGTGGGATCCAGGTGAGTTTCCGAAGCGGCTGACTCTTGCCGCAACACTGGCGGGTATGGGTTGGGTCGGTCGCTTGCACCTGCCCGAACGCGAGGTCGCGCTCGACGACATCGGTTGCGCCTACTATCGACGCCCGACGATCTTCGACCTGCCCGAAGACATGGCCGATAACGTACGCCGCTGGGCCGCCCATGAGGCGCGCATGGGTCTCGGCGGCGTGCTGTCGGTGACCACCACGGCTCACCTGTTCCAGGAGTGGATCGACAAGGCGTACGAGGTGCGCCTGACACAGGTCGACGACGCGGTGTTCGCCACGCGCATCGATGCGCACAGCGAGTCGGCTTCCATTGACTGGCGGTCCGATTACGACCACCTGAGCTACTCGCCGCTTCAGGACGTTCCCTGTGACGTGCGCGCGGGCGTCAGCTCGCTGCTTCGGCGCATGCGGCTCCGGTTCGGCGTTCTCGACTTCATTGTCACGCCCGATGACCGCTGGGTGTTTCTGGAGATCAACCCGAATGGCCAGTGGGCGTGGATCGAGGACGCCACCGCGCAGCCGATCACGTCCGCGATCGCCGATGCCCTGCAGAGGCAGGTGCCGTGACGTGACCCAACCGTCGACAAACGACTTGCGTCGAAGGATCGTCGGCGAGCTTCTGGCCGAGGGGAGCCTGCACGCGCCCGCGTGGCAGAGCGCGTTCGCGGAGGTGCCCCGGCACATCTTCCTTTCGCGCTTCTACCGGCAGACGCCAGACCTGTCCGGCTGGCAGGCAATCGACCACGAGCACCCGGAGTGGCTCGACCTGGTGTACTCGAACACGACGTGGGTCACGCAGCTCGACCACGACGATGAGCGATGGAGCCAGGCCATCCGCGACGGAGCGGTCTCCGGCACGCCGACATCGTCCAGCACCGCGCCCGGTCTGATGGGTCTCATGCTCGAAGCACTCGACGTCGAGCCCGGACACCGCGTGCTCGAGGTCGGCACCGGGACCGGATACAACGCAGCATTGCTGGCACATCGGCTCGGCTCGGCAAATGTCACGAGCGTCGAGGTAGACCCCAATGTCGCAGACCGCGCGGAACAGTCACTAACGACCGCCGGATACTCGCCGAGGCTCGTCATTGGCGACGGCACCCGCGGCGACCCGGCGGGCGCTCCGTTCGATCGCGTCATCGCCACCGTCTCTGTGCCACGGGTCCCGCACGCGTGGATTACTCAGACGCGGCCGGGCGGAGTGGTCCTGACCAGCCTGCATCGCGACCTCGGCGGCGGTGTCCTCGTCCGGCTGTCGATCGGTACCGATGACACTGCCGTCGGCCACGTCCTTCACCAGTTCGGCAGCTTCATGCCCATCCGGACGCAGCCTCACGTGGAGGCGAACGAGCTGTTGCAGGCCGCACTGCACGGACCGCGGGGACAGCGCCGCCCAACCACGCTCGACGGCGACGCGATCCACGAGCCCGACTTCGGCATGCTGGCGGCCCTTCTCCTCCCCGACGCGTCGTCCATCGGCTTCACCTCCGAGGCAGGCGACGAGTTCTGGCTGCTGACTCCCGGCGGCTCCTGGTCCTGCCTCGACGCCCGCAGGAACGAGGTCGAGCAGTACGGGCCACGCCGCTTGTGGGACGAGCTAGAGGTCCTGCGCCAACGCTGGCAGTCCTGGGGCGAGCCGTCGCGGGACCGGTTCGGCCTGACGGTCGGTGCAGACGGCGCGCACACGGTGTGGCTCGACACGCCGAGCAGGACGATCGCTCAATTGTGGCGGCCGGACGCCAGCACGACAGCCTCCTCGCTGTCAGATCGAGACGCTGACGGGGAACGTGGCGAGCCACCCGAGGGTGCCGACGAACAAGACGACGCCAAATCCGACCAAGAGTCGCTGTAGGCGTGGCGATTGCAGCTTTGTGCTCATGCCGGCGAAGAACAGCACCGCGGCAAAGAGCACGACGCAGAGCACGTAGTTGGTGGCCCGCTGGATGTTCGTCCTCGCCGCTGCTGACCAGCTCTCGGCTTCGGCCTCGAGCCGGTCAGCCTCCTGCCGAGCTTCGAGCTGGTACTCGGGCATCACGAATGGTGTGAGCGGTGCTTCGGGATTCATTCGTGGTCTCGTGGCGATCCACGCGTCCATCGCTGGCCTGAACTCCTCGCGGAAGCGTCTGAAGTAGAAGTCCGCGAGCTCCGTCTGCCCCTGCGCGTAGGCGTCGACCCATTGGGTGAAGGTCGCCACGTCGACTTGCGTCTGGGCGTTGGCGAGGCCGTCAGCCTTCGTGGATTCGACGCGGGCGGCGCCGGCGCGGCTGAACGCCGTCGCCTGCTCGCCGTTCCAGCGGCTCGCCTGGTAACCGCTCCACGCCGTGGCAACCGTGGCGACCGCGAGCAACACGGTCGCGACGAGCTCGAGCAGCCCGCTGGTCCGGCCAGAGCCGGCGGTCACGACGCGACCCCGTGCGAGTCGCAGGGGATCGGCACCTGCACGTCGACCGCACCCACAGCATCATCGATGAGGCGCAGTGCGCGTTCCATCGCGACCGGGTCCAGGCCGCCGACGCCGCCGTGGAACGGATTGTCGAGCGTATTCAGCAGAAGCAGCAGTGCCGCAATGACCGAGACGACTGCCCCCATCAGCAGCGCCTGGACGATCGCGCGCTCACCGCTGTCAGCGAAGAAGAGCATGTACACGAAGATGATGGCGGCGATGAAAAACAGCACGACCCACAGCGGCGTCGGGATGACCCCGACCGCACCGTGAATGCGATCGAGCCGTGCCTCCTCGCGAGTCGAGGTTTGGTCCAGCCACTTGTCGTACGCGGCCTGGTCGCTGGCTGTTTCCGGCTCGAGGGTTTGGATCGAGCGGAACATCTCGACGCCCCACGGATTGACTTGGTCGCCCAGCGTGCTGGATCGCATGCGCTCCCACTCGTCGGTGGCGACCGACCGTGCGTAGCAGATCACCTCGCCGGTCAGCTCGCTCGCTGTGGGCTCGGGAAACAGCTGTGCCGTCTCGACCTGCTGTACGACCGTGAGCGCCTCTGTTTCGGCGCCGACCCGCGACTCGTCGTAGCTCGTGAACGCCAGGAAGATGATGAACCCCAGCAGGACCGAGAACCCGGTCGCGAGCACCCCGAACACGCCGGAGGCCCGGTCGCCGTCGGCGAAGTAGCCGCCTTCCGGCGCGGTGCGTCGTACCAGCAGCATTGACGCCACAGCAACGCCCGCGACGCCGGCGATGACGAGCGCGCCCCACACCAGGTTCACGACGTTCCCCCGTCACGCTCGAGCCTGAGGCGTCGGGACACCGCCCAGGGGGCGGGTGCGGACAGCGTAGCCCGCACCCGCCCGCTGTCATCGCGGTCCGGGGACTACGAGGAGGTGGCGACCTTCCAGAGGTAGCCGTCGGGGTCGCCGAAATACCCGAAGTAGCCCCAGTGAGTAGGCGCTGCGTCCTTCACGACGCTGCCGCCGGCCGCCACGGCGTTGCCGATGACCTCATCCACCTCGGTCCTCGACGGCACGATGTAGTGGAGCGAGACGCCGCGGAACCCGGATCCCTCGGCCGGAACGCCGGCGTCCTGGGCCGCCGCCTCCCGCTGGTAGAGGGCGAGCGACGACGATCCCTCACCCAGGTTGATCAGCACGAAGTGGGGGTAGTCCTGGTCGATGGTGCAGCCCAGGCCCTCTCCGTAGAACTTCTTGGAGCGGGCCAGGTCCTCGACGCCAAGCATGATGGTGGTCACCTGGACAGGCACGGTTGTCTCCCTGTTCATCGCGTTCGACACGGTCACCCTTCATGACGGAACGACGCGGCGAACGGTAACCGGGCTAGATCCGTCTCAGCCGTCCGCAACCCCGTCGAGGTGCTCGGCCGCGAGCTTGCGCGGCACGCACATCCGCCACGCGTCGGTCACCAGCTCGCGCATCTCCTCCTCGTCGATCGCGTCGAGCCAGACCCGGACCCAGTTGTAGCGCATGTCGGACCGGATCGGCATGTGGAACTTCTCCGGCTCGGCCGCGACCAGCGCCGCCCGCTCCTCCTTCGGGAAGCCGAACCCCATTGACTTCTCGTCGGCCGACAGCGAGGCGTACACGAGCCGGCCGGCCTTGAACTTCACCCGATCCCCGACCAGCCGCTCCTCCGTCCGCGGTAGCGACAGCGCCACCCGCCGCACGTCGTCGGCAGTCACCATGGCCGGAGCGTACGTCCCGGCGCCTACAACTAGGGTCGGGCCATTCGCCGCCGGAACACGAACTTGCGCGCCTCCTCCAGCCACAGCACCGAAGAGGCGATGGCGACCGCGACCAGCCACTGCGATCCGGTCAGCTCGACAGTGTTGAAGACCCCTTCCAGAACGTCCATGTTCACGACCGCGACCTGGAGCAGGACGACCGCCGCGGTCGCGACGAACGCGGACGGGTTGGCGAACGTCTCCCGGCTAAACACCGACTCGTGCGGGCTGCGCACGTTCAGCAGGTTGAAGACCTGGAAGAAGACGAACGTCGTGAACGCGAGGGTGCCCGCCGTGGTCGCCACGCCGGGCTGCGGCTCCGGGCCCGGCGCGAGCAGCAGCACCGCGAGCGTGCCGGCGGCCATGACCCCGCCCAGGAAGAGCACCCGCAGCAGCCGCGACCGGGTCAGGATGCGCTCGGTCCGCGGTCGCGGCGCCCGGTCCATCGCGTCCGCCGGCGCCGGGTCGACGCCGAGCGAGAGCGCCGGCGGGCCGTCCATCAGCACGTTCACGAACAGGATCTGCAGCGGCGTGAACGGGACGCCGGCGGCGATGTTCGCGGTCGCCGCGACGAGGAACGTGAGCACGAAGCCGAACGCGGTCGTGAGCTGGAACTTGACGAACTTCACGATGTTCGCGTAGATCCCGCGACCCTGCTCGACGGCCGCCACGATGGTGGCGAAATTGTCGTCGGTGAGGATCATCGTGGCAGCTTCCTTGGTCACGTCGGTGCCGGTGATCCCCATCGCCACGCCGATGTCGGCCTTCCGCAGCGCCGGCGCGTCGTTCACGCCATCGCCGGTCATCGCGACCACGTCGCCCCGCCGCTGCAGCACCCGGACCAGGCGGATCTTGTGCTCCGGCGCCACCCGCGCGAACACCCCCAGCTCCGGCATGCGCGCGGACAGATCCTCGTCGCTGACCGGGTCCAGCTCGGCGCCGGTCACCGCCCGGCCCTCGAGACCAAGCTCCCGGGCGATCGCCGCCGCCGTCACCGCGTGGTCGCCGGTGATCATCCGTACCCGGATGCCGGCCTGCCGGCACTCGTCGATCGCCTGCTTCGCCTCGGCCCGGGGTGGATCGAGGATGCCCACCATGCCGACGAGGACGAGCTCGCACGCCGCGGCGAACAGGTCGCCGGCGGGATCGAACTCGCGCGGGTCGATGTCGCGGACGGCGATCGCGAGCACCCGCAGGCCCTGCTCGGCGAGGCCACGGTTGGCCGCGGCGTACTTGGCGCGCACCGCGTCGTCGAACTCGATCAGCCCGTCCCGGCCCAGAACCCGGGTCGACCGGGCGCCGAGCACGTCCGGCGCGCCCTTGACCACGCAGCGCACGACCTCGCGACCGTCCTCGGTGGACCAGCGGTGGAACGTGGCCATGAACTTGTACTCGGAGTCGAACGGCAGCTCCGCGATCCGCGGCAGTGCCGCGCGGACCTCGGGCACGTCCACGCCGCCCTTCTCGGCGAGCACGACGAGCGCGCCCTCGGTCGGGTCGCCGACCACCCGACCGTCCACAACCGACGCGTCCGTGCACAGCGCCATGCCGACGAACAGGTCGCGCATCGGCTCGACGGGCTCGCCGTCGGTGGTGAGGATCCGGCCCTCGGCGCGGTAGCCCTCGCCGCTGATCGTGAACTTCCGGCTCTGGCAGTAGAGCACCCGGGCGGTCATCTGGTTCAGGGTGAGCGTGCCCGTCTTGTCGGTGCAGATCTGCGAGGTGCTGCCGAGCGTCTCCACCGACGCGAGCCGCTTCACGATCGCGTTCCGCCGGGCGAGGCGGGTGGTCCCGACGGCGAGCGTGAACGCGACGACCGCTGGCAGGCCCTCCGGGATCGCCGCGACTGCGAGCGAGACCGCCTCCACGAACAGGTCGGAGATGCCGTGCCCGCGGATCAGCCCGAGCACGAACACGACGGCGATGACCGCGCCCGCGATGGAGGCGAGCGTCCGGCCGAGCTGGTCGATCTGCCGCTGCAGCGGCGTCCGCTCCGACTCCGCGGAGCGCAGCAGGTCGGCGATCTGGCCGATCTCGGTGTCCATGCCGGTGCCGGTAACGACGAACGTCCCCCGGCCGCCGGTGACCACCGTGTTCATGAACACCATCGCGGTGCGGTCGGCGAGCGGTGCCTCTGGTTCGTGCACCGCGGCCACGTCCTTGTGCACCGGCTCGGCCTCGCCGGTGAGCGCGGACTCCTGCACCTGCAGCCGGACCGCCTCGAGCAGCCGGCCGTCGGCGGGTACGTAATGGCCCGCCTCCAGCAGCACGATGTCGCCTGGCACGAGCTGCTCGGCCGGCACCTGGCGCACTGCGCCGTCCCGGCGGACGGCCGGGGTGACGACGAGCATCGTGCGCAGCGCGGCGAGGCTCGCCTCGGCCCTGCTCTCCTGCACGAAGCCGAGGATCGCGTTGAACAGGACGACCACACCGATCGCCAGCGGCGTCTCCCACTCCCGGCTGACCAGCGCGCTGATCGCCGCGGCGCCGAGCAGGATCAGGATGAGCACGTCCTGGAACTGCCGTGCGAACGCGTGCCAGCGCGGCTCCTTCGGCGCCTCGCGCAGCCGGTTGAGCCCGTACCGCTGCAGCCGCTCCGCGACCTGTGCGGAGGTCAGCCCGACCGCCGGGTCGACGTCGAACGCACCGAGCACCTCGGTGCGGGGCATGGCATGCCAGGCGGTGGCCCGGGCGCGGGTCTGCGCCTGCGCGGTCATCTCGCCCTCCTCACCCGGGCGCCCCGGTTCCCTGCTCACGCTTGCGGACCGACCTTGCGGTGCGCAACCTGTCGGGTGATGGCGCGATGGACCGACGACGAGGAGTTCCGATGCCCGTCCAGCTCAACCACACCATCGTCCGGGTGCGAGACAAGCGGGAGTCGGCCACGTTTCTGGCCGAGATCCTGGGCTTGCCCGCACCGACCTCGTACGGTCCGTTCCTCGTCGTGCAGGTCGACAATGACGTCTCGCTCGACTTTGCCGACGACCACGGGCCGCCGAACCCGCAGCACTACGCGTTCCTGGTCGGCGAGCCCGACTTCGACGTGATCTTCGGCCGGATCCGCGAACGCGGACTGCCGTACTGGGCCGACCCCGGCCGACGGCGTCCCGGCGAGATCAACACGAACGACGGCGGGCGCGGGGTCTACTGGGAGGACCCCAGCGGTCACTTCCTCGAGATCATCACCCGCCCGTACGGCAGCGGAGGCTGAGGCCGCGCTTCTGGAGGGCTTGCGCCGTCCTTGACAAGAAAAGTCGTCAAGGTCAATAGTGGGCTGCGTGCGGGACATCGAGGTGATCGAGGACCCAGCTGCCGCGGTCGTCGCGCTGGACCCGGTACGGTCCCGGCTGCTGACCGAGCTCGCCGAGCCCGGCTCGGCCGGCTCCCTTGCGGCCCGGGTCGGCCTGCCCAGGCAGAAGATCAACTATCACCTCCGCGCGCTCGAGGCGCACGGCCTGGTCGAGCTCGCCGAGCAGCGCAAGTGGGGCGGCATCACCGAGCGGGTGCTGCGAGCCACGGCGACGACGTACGTCGTCTCGCCCGCCGTGCTCGGTGAGCCGGCCGCCAACCCGGACACCGCCGCCGACCGGCTCTCGGCCCGCTATCTCATCGCCCTCGCCGGCCGGCTGGTTCGCGAGGTGGGCAGGCTCGCCCGCCGCGCCAGCGCCGCCGGGAAGCGGCTCCCGACCCTGGCGATGGACACCGAGATCCGCTTCCGGTCGGCGGAGGACCGCGCCGCCTTCACCGACGAGCTGACCGCAGCCTTGGCCGGTCTCGCGGCGCGCTACCACCACGATGGCGGGCGACCCTACCGGCTCGTCGTCGCCGCTCACCCCCGACCCGAGGAGACCTCATGACAACGCCGGATGTCCCGCTCCGGATGGAGTTCAGCGTCGAGCTGCCGGGCACGCCCGAGCAGGTGTGGGACGCCATCGCCACCGGCAACGGCATCACGTCCTGGTTCCTACCCACCGACGTGGAAGAGCGCGAGGGTGGCGCGATCGTCCTGCACATGTCCGACGACCTGTCCTCGCCCGGCACGATCACCGGCTGGGATCCGCCCCACCGCCTCGCCTACGTCGAGCCCGACTGGGCGTCGGTGGCCGGCCATCCGCAGGCACCGGTCACTCCCTTGGCCACCGAGTTCCTGATCGAGGCGCAGTCCGGCGGCACGTGCGTGCTCCGCGTCGTGAGCAGCGCGTTCGGCATCGGCGAGGCGTGGGAGCAGGAGTTCCTCGACGAGGCGGCGACTGCCTGGCTGCCGTACTTCGACAACCTGCGGCTCTACCTCACCCACTTCGTCGGCCAGCGGGTCACCCCGCTGGCGGTCTCCGCCGACATGTCGCGCTCCGCCGACGCGGCGTGGCCCGCGCTGCGCCGGGCCGTCGGCGCGGACGAGGTCGGGCAGCAGGTGAAGGTGCGCGACGTCGTCGGCCAGGTCGAGCGGGTCAGCGGCGGCTCGCACCCGACAGAGCTGCTGCTGCGGGTGACCGATCCGGTGCCCGGATTCCTCTCGGTTGGCGCGTACGACATCGGCGACCTCGCGATCGGCGAGGGCGTGGCGGTCGCCTTCCTGCGCGGATACCTGTTCTCCCCGGACGCGCCGGACTACGTCGAGCGCGAGACCTCGGCCTGGAAGGACTGGCTGGACGAGGTGGTCTCGGTCGGGGCGTGATCGCGTCGGGCGCCGGGCGGAGTCGGTGGCCGGTGCTAGCGTCCTCCCTCGCTGATCTCTCGCGGAGGAGGCGTCATGGAGTGGAAGCTGGAGCTGATCGGGATCCCGGTCACGGACGTGGATCGCGCGAAAGCGTTCTACACCGAGAAGGTCGGCTTCAACGCCGACCACGACCACACGGTCAGCGACGAGATCCGGTTCGTCCAGCTGACGCCGCCGGGATCGGCGTGCTCGATCGCGCTGGGCAAGGGGATCATCAACACACCGCCGGGCTCGGCCCAAGGCATGCAGATGGTCGTCTCCGACATCAACGCGGCACGTGCCGAGCTCGTCGAGCGGGGCGTGGAGGTGAGCGAGGTCCAGGAGTTCCCGTGGGGCCAGTTCATCCACTTCAGCGACCCGGACGGGAACGGCTGGGCCGTCCAGGCGATACCGGGCCGCGAGTAGGTCCGGCGGAACAGCGCGGCCGGGCCACCGCGTTGCGCCTATCGTCGACGCCGGAGGTGGCCCGTGTTCCTGCCTGATATCCCGCTGCGCACCCTGACCGGCGGGGAGACGTCGCTGACCGAGTACGCCGGGAAGGCGCTGCTCGTCGTGAACGTCGCGTCGCGGTGCGGCCTGACCCCGCAGTACGCCGGACTCGAGCGGCTGCACGAGGCGTACGCCGACCGCGGGTTCTCCGTTCTCGGCTTTCCCTGCAACCAGTTCGCCGGCCAGGAGCCGGGCAGCGCGGAGGAGATCCAGGAGTTCTGCTCGACGACGTACGGAGTGACGTTCCCGTTGTTCGAGAAGATCGAGGTCAACGGGGACGGGCGGCACCCGCTCTACGCCGAGCTGACGCGGACGCCGGACTCCACCGGCACCGCCGGCGACATTCAATGGAACTTCGAGAAGTTCCTCGTCGCGCCCGATGGGCACCCGGTCGCCCGCTTCCGTCCACAGACGACACCCGACGACCCCGCCCTCGTCACCGCCGTCGAATCCACCCTCCCGGCCCGACCCTGAGGCATCAGCGGCGGCGGCCGACAAAGATGGCCCAGCCGAGCAGTGCGCGTGCATGCCGCAGGTACTCCGAGCGGAACCGCTCGTGCTGGCCGCGTATCGCCGGTGCATCCGGGTGGCCGGGGTTGTCGGCAAGCCACTCGTCGATCGCACGCCAGTGCAGGCTCTCGTAGTGGTCCCAGTCGTCCTCGGAGCCCGCCACCAGTCCGACGAGGGACACGCCGCCCGCCTTGAAACGCCCCGCCGTCGACGCCAGGTCGACGAATGCCTGCGGGTCGACCGACTCCGGTAGCGGCCAGGTGCGCCAGAACGGTTCGCCGACGGCGACGAACCCGCCGGGCCGGACGTGCGGGCGAAGCGCCGCGACGGCGTCACCGATATGGCCCCACACGAAGGCGGCGCCCAGGCACATGGCCGCGTCGAACGTCTCGTTCCCTGGCCCGACTGTCGACGCGTCGGCGGTGTGGATGTCGATCAGCCCGGCCAGGCCCGCAGTGGCAGCCCGCTCGCGCGCCGCGTCGGCGAATGCCGGGCGCAGCTCGACGCCCGTCACCCGGCAGCCGAACTCCGCCGCGAGCAGGATCGCCGGCTCACCCTTGCCGCACGCGAGATCGAGGATGGTGCTCGACGCGTCCAGTCGCATGTACCGGCCGAGGCGAAGGATCTTCTCCGCGCTGGTGGGGTTCTGGATGGTGTGGTCGCGCTCCGCGATCTCGAAGGGCCACGTCATGCCGGCAGTCTCAGCCCCTTCCGCGGCACCGTCACGCCGTTATCCGCAACGGTCCCCTGCGCGGCGCCGGCGCCACCTGAGCGTCTCCCGGACGCATCCGGCGCTGGCAGACTCCGCGTCATGGCGGACCAGGAGGTCGAGCGGCACCCATCCGACGGATGGGCTGTCCTCCCGTTCGAATCCAAGGACGCGTTCGAGGCATGGCTCGACAGCCATCACGCCGACCAGCCAGGTCTGTGGCTGAAGTTCGCCAAGCAGGGTCGCGGGATCGCATCGATCACCCTGTCCGAGGCCATCGAGGTCGCGCTGTGCTTCGGCTGGATCGACTCGAAGATGCACGGGTACGACGACGACCACTACATCCTGCGGTACCAACCGAGGAGGGCGAGGTCTGCCTGGTCCGGGCGCAACAAGCAGCTTGCCGAGCGCCTCATCGCCGACGGCCGGATGCGGCCGGCGGGCCTGGCCCAGGTGCAGGCTGCCAAGGCGGACGGGCGATGGGACGCGACCGGCTCGTGACTCCCGCCGACCGTCAGGAGCTGGTGCGGTCCATCGCGCGGTGGACCCGCATCGGCGCGTCGCCCTCGTGGCCGCTGGCGTACCGGTAGTGGTAGCGGCCGAACCCGACGATGCCGCCGCCCCACATCGCCGGTGGCTCGCCGGTGACCTTCTGCATGAGCTCGCACAGCCGGCGGGCGTCGGCGCGCCGCCGCTCGTCCGGGACCGACTCCAGGAACTCCGCCACCGGCGTCATCCGTGCACGCTCCTCCCAAGACCGCCGCGCGGGGCCGATGATGCCAGCCCCGACGAGCGCGGGCGTGAACAATCGGACGATGACCTCCTTGCCGCCCGCGACGCTGTACCACCGGTGGATGGGCTGGCACGCGCTTGCACTGCGCCGGGCCGCCGTCGTGTGCGTCATCGGCGTAACGGCCGGCCTGGGGCTCGGGGCGTTCGTGTCGTGGGAGCTCGCCGTTGTGGGCGGCTGGGATGCCGCCGCCGTGGCGTTTCTGCTGACGGTCTGGCCGATCATCCTGCGGGCCACCGCCGCTCATGTCGAGGTGCTGGCCCAGCGAGAGGACGTCACCCGTGGCCCGGCGACCGTGCTGCTGCTGAGCGCCAGCGCCTTCAGCCTGCTCGGTGTCGGCTTCGCGCTCGAGCTCGCCGGCCACCGGGCCGGCTCCACGCGCACCGTGCTCGTCACGGTCGCGGTGCTGACCGTGATGCTCTCGTGGACGGTGGTCAACACGGTCTACACGCTGCGGTACGCCCGGCTGCACTTCGACACGTCCGCGCACGGCATCGATTTCGGCGAGCCTGTCGCGCGAGAGCGGCCCACCTTCCGTGACTTCGCCTACGTGGCCTTCACGATCGGCATGACGTACCAGGTGTCGGATACCGCGTTGCGTGGCGGTCGGATGCGGCGGATCGTCCTTGCCCACGCGATACTGTCGTACGTCTTCGGCGTCGTGATCGTCGGCGGCTCGGTCAGCCTCATCACCGGACTCCTGCGCTGACCCCGACGGCCGGTGCCTCAGCTGGTGAGGCGGACGGCTTCGGCCCCCGGATACGCTGGGCACGTGTCGATCCGGACACCGGATCAGCGCCTTCGCGTCTTCGTCAGCTCCACGCTCCAGGAGCTGGCCCGCGACAGGCAAGCGGTGCGGGAGGCGATCGAGAGCCTGCGCCTGACGCCTGTCATGTTCGAGCAGGGGGCGCGGCCGCACCCGCCGCGTGCGCTCTACCGCGCCTACCTGGAGCAGAGCGACGTCTTCATCGGCCTGTACTGGCAGCGCTACGGGTGGGTCGCGCCGGGCGAGGAGGTATCGGGCCTCGAGGATGAGTACGGCCTATCGGGTGACCGGCCGAAGCTCATCTACATCAAGACGCCCGCCC
>JBKOXW010000216.1:0-4375 GCA_046744115.1 Actinomycetota bacterium
GCCAGCGGCGGCCGCGGTGCCGGCGTGGGCGGTGGCCGGCGGGCGGCGTCGGAGATCCGCAGCAGCAGCGCGACGAGCGCGAAGTTGGCCACCAGCGACGATCCGCCGTACGAGACGAACGGCGTGGTGAGGCCGGTCAGCGGGATCAGCTTCGTCACACCGCCGACGACGATGAAGACCTGCAGGGCCAGCGCGAAGGACAGGCCGGCGGCGAGCAGCTTGCCGAAGGCGTCGCGCACCGTGACTGCGATCCGGAACCCTCGCTCGACGATCACCGCGTACACCACCAGCAGCGCGACCAGGCCGAACAGGCCGAGCTCCTCGCCGACCGCGGCGATGATGAAGTCGGTCTTGGCGAACGGAACCGTGTCCGGCCGGCCGCCGCCCAGCCCGGTGCCGAACAGGCCGCCGGTGCCGAGGCTGAACAGCGACTGCACGATCTGGTAACCCTGGTCGTCCCGGTAGTCGAACGGCTGCAGCCAGATCGCCACTCGCTCCTGCACGTGCGCGAACAGGTTGTACGCGACGACGCAGCCGAAGATGAACAGCCCGAGGCCGATGAGCAGCCACGAGGTGCGCTCGGTCGCGATGAACAGCATCACCACGAAGATGCCGAAGAACAGCAGCGACGAGCCCAGGTCCTTCTCGCCGACCAGAACCAGCACCGAGGCGAGCCAGGCCAGCAGCACCGGACCGAGGTCGCGGCCGCGCGGCAGATCGATGCCCGCCACCCGCCGGCTGGCCAGCGACAGCACGTCCCGCTTGGCCACCAGGTAGCTCGCGAAGAACACCATCAGCGCGAGCTTGGCGAACTCGCCCGGCTGGATGGAGAAGCCGGCCACCCGGATCCACAGCTTGGCGCCATTGACCTCGCTGAACCGCGCCGGCAGCAGCGCCGGCAGAGCCAGGAACGCCAGGCCCGCGAAGGCGAGCGTGTACGCGTAGCGGGCCAGCACCCGGTGGTCGCGGACGACGAGCAGCACGCCGACGAACAGGGCCAGCCCGATGCAGGTCCATACCACCTGCACCCCGGCGTCGCCGGTCGGCACCGGCTCGCCGAACTGCCGGGCGTCCTCCGCCTCGGCCAGGTCCAGCCGGTGGATCAGCACCAGGCCGAGCCCGTTGAGCAGGGCGACCGCGGGCAGGATGACCGGGTCGGCGTACGGGGCCAGCCAGCGGACCGCGATGTGCGCGACCGCGTAGATCATCGCGAAACCGATGCCGTACGTGACCACGTCCGACCCGATCGCGCCGTCGATCGTGGCGTCCACGATCGCCGCCGCCGCGACCACGATCAGGGCCGCGAACATCAGCAGGCCCAGCTCGGTGCCGCGCCGGCGCGGCACCGCGGCGGCCTCGGGCGCCGCCATCAGCGCCGCTCCCGGCAGTCCGGCTCGGCACCGGGCGATTCGGTCGGCACCGTGGGCGTGGCTGTCGTGGTGGCGACCGGCGGCCGGGTCGTCGCCGGCGGCCGGCGGGTCGGTGCGGCCGTCGGCTTCGGCGTCGGGCTGGGCGTGGGCGGCGGGCAGAGCGGGAGCTGCTGGCCGTTCAGGTTGGCCAGGATGCGGTCCGCGGCCGCCCGGTCGTCCGCGCCGATGCCGGACTCGACCCGCTGCCGGGCCACCGGCACCAGGTCCTCGACCCGCAGGCCGGTCGTGTCCTCCAGCGAATAGAGCTCGACCGGGCCGACCGCGGTGTTGATGCCCCGGTAGACCGCGACGTTGTCGCCGTTCACGCCGACGAAGTACTGCGCCTGGGTCCACCGCCACAGCCCGTACAGCCCGGCGCCGACCACCAGCAGGACCAGCGCCGTCGCGACCACCCACCGGAGCCGGCGGCGCCGCCGCGGCGGCCGGACCTCGGCCTCCTCGGTCGGGGTCGGTCGCGGGCTGGCCAGCGCGGCGCGGGCGGCCGGGCTGTTCGGCGCCGGCTCCGGCTGGCTCCGGTTGCCGCCGGCCGCCCCGGCCACCACCGGTGCGTCGTCGCCGTACGCGACGTCGATCACGTCGGCGACGATGCAGGTGATGTTGTCGGGCCCGCCGCCGCGCAGTGCGAGCTCGACCAGCCGGTTGGCGCACCCCTGCGGGTCCGGCACCTGCAGCGCCTGCATGATCGTCTCGGCCGAGACGACCGCGGTCAGGCCGTCGCTGCAGACCAGGTACCGATCGCCGACCCGGACCTCCCGGATGGACAGGTCGGGCTCGATGTCGGTGCCGTTCAGCGCGCGCAGGATCAGCGAGCGCTGCGGGTGGCTGTTCGCCTCCTCGGCGGTGATGCGCCCCTCGTCGATCAGCGCCTGGACGAACGTGTGGTCGTGGGTGATCTGGACCAGCTGGCCGCCCCGGAGCAGGTACGCCCGGGAGTCGCCGATGTGCACCAGCCCGAGCCGGTTCCCGGCGAACAGCAGCGCGGTGAGCGTGGTGCCCATGCCCTCCAGCTGCCGGTCCTTGACGACCTGCTCGCGCAGCTGGTCGTTGGCGCTCGCGGTCGCCTCGCGCAGCTCGGTGATCAGGTCGTCGGTGCGCCGGTCCTCGTCCAGGTATGCGATCGCGCCGATGACGATCTTGCTGGCCACCTCGCCGGCCACGTACCCGCCCATCCCGTCGGCGACCGCGAGCAACCGGGGACCGGCGTAGACGGAGTCCTCGTTGCCCTCCCGGACGAGCCCGCGGTCGGAGCGGGCCGCGTACCGCAGCGCAAGCGTCATGAGGCGGACCGGTCCGGCAGTGTCATGGGGGTCAGGACCTCAACTCGAGGACGGTCTTCCCGATTCGGATGGGTACGCCAGGTGGCACGGCGGTCGGGCCGGTGACCTTGGCGCGGTCCAGGTAGGTGCCGTTGGTCGACCCGAGGTCCTCGACGTACCACTCCCCGTCCTGGCTGGTGAGTCTGGCATGGCGCGAACTGGCGTAGTCGTCGGTGAGGACGAGCGTCGAGTCGTTCGCCCGACCGATCATGATGGGCTGCTCGCCGAGCGTGATGCGGGTGCCGGCGAGGCCGCCGTCGGTGACGACGAGCTGCGTGGGCGCCTTCCCCCTTCGCTTGGGCGGCTTCGGCCTGGCCGGTGCCGGTCGTGCCGGCACCGCGACGCGGGCCTGGGCAGCGCCGAACAGGTCGGCGCGGATCACGCGCAGCGTAGCGAAGACGAAGATCCACAGCAGGGCCAGGAAGCCGAACCGGAGGATCTGGACGACGATCGGCGCGTTCATCGGCCGGCCCCGGGGGTTGCGACGCGCCGCGCGGGGCCGGAGGTCATGCCGGCTCCTGCCGGTAGACCAGGACCGTGTGGCCGAGCCGGATCACGTCACCGTGCTGGAGCTGCCAGCTCTGCGCGCGGTGACCGTTCACGGTCGTGCCGTTGGTCGAACCGAGGTCCTGCAGGGTGGCGGTGGTGCCGTCGAACCGGATGTCGACGTGCCGGCGGGAGACCCCGGTGTCCGGCAGCCGCAGGGCAGCGTCCTGGCCGCGGCCGACGACATTGCTACCCACCTGCAGCTCGTGCCACTGCGGGCTGCCGTCGACGGTGACCAGGTGGCGGATGCGGCTGCGCTGGTACGGCGGCGGCACGGTGGCGGGCGGACCGCCGGAGCCCTGCTGCCGGTAGCCGTTCAGCTCCTCCTGGCCGGCCGGGGCGCCGGCGGGCGGGGGGTAGCCGGACTGGCCGTAGCCGGGCTGCGGGTAGCCCGCGCCCGCTGCCGCGGCCGCGCCGCCGGCCGGGTAACCGCCGGGAGGTGCGGCCTGTGCCGGGCCGGATCCGGCCGGCACCGCCGGCATGCTCAGCGAGTTGTACGGGCGGCGCCGCGGCGCCGCGTTCGGATCGACGCTGCTGGACACGTCGAACATGCCGGTGCGGAAGTCTTCGTTGCGCGCGAGAGACACCTCGACGTCGCCGAACGTCGACCAGCCCTCGTCGTCCACGTACTCCTGCACCATCTCGGCGAGCGTGTTGGTGAGCTGCACCTCCCAGGGCGCGAGCCGGTCGTAGTCGGTCGGCCCGAGCGTCACCACATACCGGTTCGGCACCAGCACGCGGTCGGCGCCCACGATCGCACGCCGGGCCTCGGCCTCGCGTTGCAGCGCCTTCGCGACCTCGACCGGCTCCACCTGCCCCTTGAACAGGCGGGCGAAAGCGGTGCCGACGAGACCCTCGAGGCGGCGCTCGAAACGCTGGAGCACACCCACAGGGGATCCTCCTCGGACTGGTAGGCCCCGATGGTATCCGGGCGCCCGAGGAGCGAGCGTCCGACCGCCGGTCCGGCTGTGGACGCGTGCTACCCTCGGGCCCGCCGCTGGGCGAGTGGCGGAATGGCAGACGCGCACGGTTCAGGTCCGTGTGTCCGTAAGGACGTGGGGGTTCAACTCCCCCCTCGCCCAC
>JBKOXW010000245.1:0-12904 GCA_046744115.1 Actinomycetota bacterium
ACGGGCGCAACGAGCCGCCCAAAGTGCGACCATGATGCCAGTAGCGGCCATGGGGCAGTGACAGGAGCAGAGGAGGTGAGAGCGTGGAGGGCGCGACTGTGTCTGTGGCGGTCGTTACCAGCCGGATAGAGGCGGAACTGATCGTCGGCTTGCTGCGCAGTCACGGCTTGAGAGCAGCTTTCGCGGCAGACGATGCCGGAGGACAGGAGCCGCAGCTGCAATTGCAGGGTGTTCGCGTGCTGGTTGCCCCCTCCGATGAAGCCTCGGCCCGTCGGCTCCTAGCCGCCGCCGATGACGCTGCCGGACCGGGCGGCGGCGGCTAGCTCCGGCTTCCTTCCGCGAAGGCCGCCAGGTCCTGTTAAAGGCCGGCCGGCTCCTCGTGCTGCAGACCTCGAACGACCCGTTCGACACCGAGATGGACGGTGCGCTGATCCGGGTGGAGCCGAACGGGCAGCGGACCGTGCTCGCCAGCACCGGGCTGAAGAACCCGGGCGGGGTCGCGGTGGTCGGCAATAGCGTCTACTACGTCACCACGCGGATCGCGAGTGGTGGGGGCGTTGGCCAGCTCCTGAAGCTCCAGGTCACCGGCTGACGATCGGCCGCCACCGGCCACGGCGGTAGGATTCGGCGATGATCATGGGGCTGCACCTGCTGCTGTACAGCCGGGATCCCGCGGCCGACAGGGCGTTCCTGCGTGACGTCCTCGCCTGGCCGTCGGTCGAGGATGTCGGCTCGGAGCCCGGCTGGCTGATCTTCAAGACGCCACCCACCGAGCTCGGGGTGCACCCGACCGACGGGAAGCCCGTGGCCGAGCTGCACCTCATGTGCGACGACATCCACGCCACCGTCGCCGATCTCGCCGCGAAGAACGTCCCCGTCAGCGGCGTCGTCGACGCGGGGTACGGGCTTGCTGCCACGCTCACCCTGCCCAGCGGCGCCGAGCTCGGCCTGTACGAGCCGCGCCATGAGATGGCCCTCCACCTCTAGTTCCGAGGTGAGAGTCGCCGGCTTCGCGCCGGCAGGTGGGTCCGCGTCAGGGGTCGGTGGCCTCGGCCATCGAGCGGGGGTGGCGTACGGCGTCGAAGCGGACGTTGCCGGCCGGCACCATCCACGTCATGACCTGGACGGCGAGGCGGCCGGCCTGGACCGCGGGGTCGGCGGCGTAGAGCTCGCGGGCGGTCTGCGGGTCGACCGACAGCACCGAGATGCCGCGGAGCCGGTCGTCGTCCTGGTCGACCAGCGGGCCGGCGGCGACGAGCAGGCCCTCGTCGTGGAGGCGAGCCTGGTTCGCCAGGTGCGCGTCCTGGATCATGTCGAGCTCCGCCTCGGACAGGTCCGGAGCATCGGGCGGGCGCACCAGCAGCACGACGGTGTGTCGGTCGAACTCCATGCGCCGAACGATATGGGACCAGCACCTTCAGGCGGAGAGCTCGCGTTCGAGCGGGGTGCGGAAGCGCGGGGTCACGCGGACGTCGCCGAGCCAGGCGGAGAGCCGGTCCGCCTCGGACTCGACCGCGGCGACCGCGTCGGAGCCAACGTCCTCGAGCAGCCGGATCACGATCTCGCCGCTGCGGCGCTGCGCCCACCCGCCGACCACCCGTCCGTCCCACCAGATCGTCGGGCCGGCGTTGCCGTTGCGGTCGAAGAGCGTAGAGCGGTGCTCGCCCAGGTACCACTCGCGGGCGGCCCAGCCCATCACGGTCGGGTCGAGCGCCGGCAGCAGGGCGGTCCAGGGATCGGCCGGCGGCGTCGGCTCCTGGTCGTCGACGAGCATCACGCCGGCCTCGCCGTCCAGGTCGACCTCGACCGTGCCAACCTCGGCCAGCGCGCGCCGGGTCTCGCCCAGCGTCCACCCGGCCCACCACTTGAGGTCGGCGATGGTGGCCGGACCGAACATGGCGAGCCAGCACCGGGCGAGCTCGGCGCGGGCGGCCTCGACCGGCCACTCGGCCCAGCCCTCCGGCAGCCAGGCCTCGATCGGCGACCACCGGTACTGGTTGCTGATCCAGGTGCCGACCGGACGCGTCCGGACGACCCGCCCGCTCGCCGCGAGCAGCCAGACGACGCGCGAGCCGACCTGCTGGAAGAGGACCTGACGCTGCGGTCCGGGCAGCGCGATCTGCTCCTTCAGCCGCGGCTCGTCCTCGGCGAGCTGGGCCGGGCTCGCCTCCCCCCGCGCCACCAGGGCGGCCATCGTCGACGCCTCGACCTCGTCCAGCCACGTGTCCGGGTCGTCGGCCGTGCCGGCCTGGCGCAGCCAGGACAGCAGCTTCTGCCGCTCGCGCGCGGCGATGGCGGTCGTGCACGCGGCCTGCACGACGGGCGCGACCGCGGCCGCGACGACGAACAGGGTCCGGCGCATGCCGAGCATGCGGACCAGGCTCCGCTCGTCGTACAGGGCGCGGTCGATCGCCGGCGGGTCGACGCCGTGCGTCCGCGCCCAGACGGACAGGTACACCGACCCCGGGTCGGTGCTGTGCAGCGCCACCAGGTCCCGCGCCACGTCCGCCACCTTGCCCGCACGCGCCCCCGGCGCGAGCCGATGCCGGATAGCCAGACGCGTCCGCCGCTCGTCCACGCCCACCCGCCGTACCGCCGCCATTGCCACCGTCCCTCTGCCCGACCCGTCCGCGCCCCGTACCGTTCCGATGCGCACCCTACGATCGGGCACCGACAGCGGCACCTACGCTGTCTCGCTGTGCGACCGCCGATGATCGGGATCGTTGCCGCTGCCGGCGTGCTGCTGGCGGGCGGATGCGGCGTTGGTATGGACGACACGGGCGAGGACGGCACGGGCGCGGCCGGCACGCAACCGCCCACATCGGCGGCCGCGCGCACCCCGAGCCCGCACACCAGCCGGCCGGCGAAGCCGCCGCCCACCCCACGCCCGGTCACCGTCGAGGCGCCCTGCCCGTACGCGGACGCGGAGACGATCTCGCTCACCATCGGTGAGCGGATCGCGCGCACCACGGTGACCAGAACCCGGCCGCACCCCGGCTGCACCTACTACCGGGCCGACGGCCGAGCGGCGGCGCAGATCCAGGTGTCCGTGCTGGCCTCCCCGACCGCGGCGCAGACACGCGCGATCGCGATCGGCGGCAAGACCGCCAACCCGATCGACGGCATTGCCGACGGTGGCGTCGTGACGGTCGACGACGCCGGGTCGGTACTCGCCGTCAGCACCGGGCGGACCCTCGTCGTCGTGCGCATCAACCAGCAGAACTCGCTGGGCGCGAAGAACATCGCCCGCGCCGTGGTGAGCCGGCTCTAGCCGCCGGAAGGCGAACTCAGCCGACCGTACGCACCCGCTCCGGTGAGTCCAGGTCCTCGCCCGCGTACGTGGGCGGGCCCTGCGGCTGGTCCGCACGCCGCCGGGTGGCCAGGCCCAGCGCGACACCCACGGCGACACCGAAGACGAACGCGCCAGCGACCCACCGCAGGTAGTTGGGCGAGCGCTGACCCCGGGCCGCCTCGGCGATCGCCCTGGCGCGTCGCATCGCCTCGTCCCGCACCTCGGCGGTGGTGTCCACGCCCTGGTCCAGCAGGTTCCGTGCGCTCTCGGTGACGTTGTGCACGGCACCGGACACGTCTGGTCGGGGAATAGAGAGGGTGTCGGTCACGGCTGCCTCCCTCCGTCGGCGGGCTCCTACCCGGCGTCTCGCCCTGCCAACCACGTGAGACTATGTCCAGATCGTCTCGGCCGGGCAGCCTGGGCTGCCCGGCCGTACCCTTGACCGCCTTGACCCGTACCACCGTCGACCAGAGGAGTCCCGACCGGTGGCCACCGAGCTCTACGCCACGCTGCACACCACGGCTGGCGACATCGCGCTCCGCCTGTTTCCCGACCATGCCCCGAAGACCGTGCGCAACTTCGTCGAGCTGGCCGAGGGGCAGCGGGAGTGGACCGATCCGCGCACCCGCCAGAAGTCGACCGGTCGGCTGTACGACGGCACGATCTTCCATCGGGTGATGGACGGTTTCATGATCCAAGGCGGCGACCCGCTCGGGCGGGGCACCGGTGGCCCGGGCTACAACTTCGGCGACGAGTTCCACCCCGAGCTGGCGTTCAACCGGCCGTACCTGCTGGCCATGGCGAACGCCGGGCCGAACACGAACGGCTCGCAGTTCTTCATCACCGTCGCGCCGACCGACTGGCTCAACCGGAAGCACACGATATTCGGTGAGGTCGCCGACGACGCCAGTCGTAAGGTTGTCGATGCGATTGCCCGCGTGCCGACCGACCGGCAGGACCGTCCGCTGGAGGAGGTCACCATCACCTCGGTGACCGTCGAGCGCCGCGAGGGCTGACCAGCACGCAGGACGTGAGGATCGGATGAGTTCCGAGCAGTCGGCCGTGCCGGAGGCGGTGTCGGCGCCACGCTGCTACCGCCATCCCGACCGCGAGACGTGGGTGAGCTGCACCCGCTGCGAGCGGCCGATCTGCCCCGACTGCCTGCGCCCAGCGGCCGTCGGCTTCCAGTGCCCGCACTGCGTGGCCGAGGGCCAGGCGTCGACTCGGCAGGCGCGGACGCAGTACGGCGGCCGGCTCGTCGAGCGCCCCGGCCTGGTCACCGTGATCATCGCCGCGCTGAACATCGGCGCGTTCGTCGTCACCGCGCTCACCTCGCCGACGGGCTTCACCCACAACACCGCGTCGCAGCTGTTCAGCCGGCTGAACCTGGTGCCGATCCTGATCGCGAACAACGACGAGTACTGGCGGCTGCTCGGCGCGGCGTTCCTGCACGTCGGCCCGCTCCACCTGATCGTGAACATGATCGCGCTCGCCGTGGTCGGGCCTCCGCTGGAGCGCGTGTTCGGGCACTGGCGCTTCGCCAGCCTCTACCTGCTGGGTGCGCTCGGCGGGTCGGTCGCGGTCTACCTGTTCGACCAGCCGTTCTCCGCGGTGGCGGGGGCGTCCGGAGCGATCTACGGCCTGTTCGCCGCGACCGTCGTTGTGCTGCGCGACCTAGGGCTGGACCTGCGGGCGATCGGCATCACGATCGCGATCAACTTCGCCATCAGCTTCGCGCCGGGGATCTCCCTGCTCGGCCACCTCGGCGGCTTCGTGGTGGGCGGGCTGGCCGCGCTGGCGCTGGTCTACGCGCCGCGCGGGAGCCGGCGGACGCTCATCCAGGTGCTCGCGCTCGCCGGCATGTTCGTCGTCCTGGTCGGGCTCGTGCTCTACCGCACGAACGAGCTGGTCTCGCTCGGGTAGGAGCTGAGGCCTCAGTCACGGGGCCTGCTGCCCGGCGGACCGGCGGCGAACCGGATCCGGCCGAGGTCGGCGACCACATCCCGGGGATCGGCGCCGAGCGAGCGCCGGCCGAGCACCAGCAGCGCGTCGTCGGCATCGATCTCGAGCGCCCGGGTGGTCAGCCCAAGCCGCGCGCGCTCGTCCACCCGCACCGCGTCGATCTCCGTCCAGGGCAGCCGCCGTCGCGCACCCAGCGTGCGGATCTGCAGCCCGTCGCCGTCCGCCCGCAACCGGGGTCGCAGCGCGAGGTCCGTGGCGACGAGGCCGGCGAGGCCAATCGCGGCGACGCCGAAGAGGAGCCGGCCGGCCGCGTCGGCGCTCAGGGCCGCGACGAGGGCCACCAGGCAGCCGATGGCCGCGACGACGGTCTCGATCGGACGTGGTGCCCACTGCACGAGCGCCAGCGTACGATCGGGCTGAGCCTACTGAGGAGTAACCATGCGCGACGTCGTCATCGCCGGAGCGGTCCGTACGCCGGTGGGCAGGCGGCGAGGTGCGCTCGCCGGCGTGCATCCGGTCGACCTGTCCGGGCATGTGCTGACCGCGCTGGCCGACCGCACCGGGCTCGATCCGGCGCTGGTCGACGACGTGGTGTGGGGCTGCGTCAGCCAGGTCGGCGAGCAGACGTTCAACGTGGGCCGCAACGCCGTGCTCGCGGCCGGCTGGCCGGAGTCGGTCCCCGGCACCACGGTGGACCGGCAGTGCGGCTCCTCCCAGCAGGCGGTGCACTTCGCCGCCGCGGCGGTCCTGAGTGGACAGTGCGACATCGTGGTCGCCGGCGGGGTCGAGTCGATGAGCCGGGTGCCGATGGCGTCCAGCATCGGCAGCGGCGTCGGCCTGCCGTTCGGTCCTCGGCTGCTCGCCCGCTACGAGGGCGTGGTGTTCAACCAGGGCGTGAGCGCGGAGATGGTCGCCGAGCGGTGGCGGCTGACTCGTGGGCAGGTCGACGAATACAGCCTGGCGTCGCACGCGAAGGCGGCGGCGGCACAGGACGCCGGCGCGTTCGACGCAGAGATCGCGCCGGTGCCGGTGCCGGATGGGGCGGTGGTCGGCGCGGACGAGGGGGTCCGGCGCGACAGCTCGCTCCCTGCACTCGCGGCGCTGCCGACCCCGTTCAAGTCGGATGGGGTGGTGACCGCCGGCAGCTCGTCGCAGATCTCGGACGGGGCGGCGGCCCTGCTCGTCACGACGAGCGAGAAGGCGCACGCGCTCGGGCTCACCCCGCTGGCGCGGGTGCACACCGCGGTGCTCGCCGCCGACGACCCGGTGATCATGCTGACCGCGCCGATCCCGGCGACGGAGAAGGCGCTGAAGCGGTCCGGGCTGGCCATCGGTGACATCGGAACGTTCGAGGTGAACGAGGCGTTCGCGCCCGTTCCGCTGGCCTGGCTGGCCGAGACCGGCGCCGACCCGACGCTGCTCAACCCGTCCGGCGGCGCCATCGCCCTCGGTCACCCACTCGGCGGGTCGGGCGCGCGGCTCATGACGACGCTGGTGCACCGGATGCACGCCCAGGGGATCCGCTACGGCCTGCAAACGATGTGCGAGGGCGGCGGAATGGCGAACGCCACCATCCTCGAGCGGCTCTGACCCGCGGTTGTCCACACCTGTGGATAACGGTGGGGACGAATGACAGAGGTGTGTTTCCCCAACGTGGGGCGACGAGCCGGCTAACCGCCGGTCAACGCCACCGTACGGCCATGCCCAGGCCGGCCACCATCAGCCCGAATCCGAGCGCGAACGTCCACACGCCGAGGTCCTGCAGGACCGGCACCCGCTCCCCGGCGAGGTAATAGACCACGATCACGGCGAGGCCGAGCAGCATCAGCGTGATCATCACGATCGGATACCAGGTCGGGCTGGGGCCCTTCCGCTTCGCGGTCGTCGACGCAGAGGGCAGCACGTCACTCGGAGGGGTGTAGACGCCCTTCTTGCGTACCCGAGACTTCGGCACCTGTTCTCCTCCAGTGTTGCGTCCGGGCTAGCGTAGACGGGATGACGGCCGGGGTAGCAACGGACGGGCGCCGGGGCTGGCGGCTACTCGTGCCGTTGATCGCCCTGCTCGCCGGCGTCCTGTTCGCCGCCAGCGCCGAGACCGCGCAGGGTACCGACCTCCGCGCCGGCCCGCGGGTCGAGTTGACCCAGCTCATCGCCGAGCAGGAACGCGCCGTCGGCACCGCCACCGAGCGGGTACGCAGCCTGCAGGCCGAGGTCGACTCGCTGGAGCAGCAGGCCGCCACCAAGGACTCGCGGGTGGCGTCGGTACGCAAGGCCACCGCGCCGCTGGAGTACGGCGTCGGGCTGGCGGCGGTGCGTGGGCGGGGCCTCACGGTTGTGCTCGACGACGCGCCCCGGCTGGCGGACGGGTCGCTGCCCGAGGGCGCGCGGCCGGACGACGTGATCGTGCACCAGCAGGACGTGCAGGCCGTGGTGAACGCGCTGTGGGCGGGAGGTGCGGATGCCATGGCGATCATGGGCGAGCGCATCATCGCGACCGGCGCGGTCCGCTGCGTCGGCAACACGCTGCTGCTGTACGGCCGGACGTACTCGCCGCCGTTCCGGATCACCGCGATCGGGGATGCCGCCACGATGCGATCTGCGCTAGACGTGCAGCCGGGCGTGACGCTGTACCGCCAGGCCGTGCAGTATTTCGGCCTCGGCTACGAGGTGAGGGACGAGCCGGACGTGACGTTGCCCGGGTACGACGGTCCACTTCGGCTGAACTACGCCACGGCGGTGCCCCGGTGACGGTATGGATGCCGCCCGACTGGGTCCGCCATGTCCAGTCGGATCCCGAACCCGCGTCGAAGCCAGCGCCGGCCCAGCCCTCGCCGACGCAGCCCTCGCCGACGCAGCCCTCGCCGACGCAGCCCTCGCCGGCCAGCTCGCCGGCCACGGAGCGGAAGCCCGACCGGACGCCCTGGCCATGGTTCGTCGCGAAAGCGGATCGCATCGCGGGCGAGAAGGGCGGAGCTCCGCAGCCTGGCTCCGGGTCGCCGCGGCCGTTCGACACCGCCACCGCCCCCGGTGCACCGGGCTCCGCGGCGTCCGGCCCGACGGCCGCACCCAACCGACCCGCGGCGGCCCTGCGGCCATCAGGTGGACAGCCCCCCGCCGCCAAGCCAGTCGACCATGCTCCCGGCGAGCGGACAGCCCCGAGTGCGCCGCCCGCACCCACGCCGCCCGCGGCTGCGCCGCCCACAGCCGTCCCGCCGGAGCAGCTGCCCCGACGGATCCCCCAGACCTCCGTGGCGCCGCAGCTACGGTCTTCCCAGCCGGGTGGGCAGGCGTTGTTCGGTGGCCCGGCGAAGCCTGCGCCGCGCCTGCCGGGCGAGGCTCCGCCGCTGCCCCGCCGGCCCTCCACCGCTCTTCCGCCACCGGCCGCCGATCCGCCGAGCGCCACCGGCTCGCTCGCGAGCGGCCGCGCCGAGGATCCGGCCCGCCGAGCGGACGCGTCAACGCGACCCGAGTCGCCCGCGTCCAAGGCTTCCGGATCGGGACCGGCGGCCAGCGAACCCGCGGCCGCGCGGCCGGGGGAGCCGCGTGCGGGCGGAGCGCCGTCGGCGAGCGAGTGGGCGGGCATCGTGTCCGCAGCGCAGGCACGCTTGCACGATCGCGAGACCGGCCAGGGTGGGATTCCGCCGGTCGCGGCGAGCAGTGCGGGTGTGTTCGTACCGCGGGCTCGTACCGAGATGCCCGGCTACCTTGCCCCGCCGGTGCGGAGCCGGGAGGTGCCCGGCGCGGACGAGCCGCCGACCGAGGTGATCGCCGTACCGGACGCCGGCGACTGGTGGCCGTGGCCGGAGGAGGCGGACGCCGAAACGTCGTCGGAACGGCGGCGCCGTACCCTGTCGCTACGCCGACGCCTTCGTCAGGACGCGCCGTACCAGCCCAGCGACCTCGACGAACCCACCGAAACCATCGATATGAGCAACACCACGGGGACCTATAGCGCCGCCACGACCGGCACCATTGACGCCGCCGACAAGCCCGTTGGTGCGACCACGACCACGACCGCGCCCGCCGCGACTGACCCGGAGGTCAAGCAGCCTGCCGGGGCGCCGCCCGGAGACGCGGCCGAGGCCGCCGAGACCCCGTCACCGAAGCCCGCCGCCGAGCGTCGCCGGCCCACCCGGGGCGATCGCGTGCGCACCGCGGTCCGGGGCGTCGGCCAGACGCTGATCACACTTGGCCTGGTCGTCCTGCTGTTTGTGGTCTACGAGCTGTGGATCACCGACCTGTTCAACGCCCGCACCCAGCGCGAGCTCGGCCAGCAGCTGCAGGAGCAGTGGGAGCGGCCGGGCGACGACCCGTTGGTCCGGGCCGGCGAGCCGCAGCGGCCGGGCGAGAAGATCACGACGCTGCCGATCGGCGACGGGTTCGCGAACATCTACATCCCGGCGTTCGGCCCCGACTACGTCCGCACCATCGTCGAGGGCACCGGCCTCGACGAGCTGGCCCGCGGCCCCGGCCACTACACCGACACCGCGCTTCCGGGCCACGCGGGCAACTTCGCCGTCGCCGGTCACCGGGTCAGCAACGGAGCCCCGTTCCTCAACCTGGACAAGCTGCGGGCCGGCGACGCGATCGTGATCGAGACCAAGACGAACTGGTTCACCTACCGGGTGCTGGGCGACCGCGCAACGGGCGATCCGGACCGGCCCGGTGCCTGGGGGCTGCCCGGCCGGCAGATCGTCTCCCCGTCCGACATCGACGTGATCGCGCCGCGGCCGGGCAACCCGGAGATGACCAATTCCGGGCGCCGGCTGCTGACTCTGACGACGTGCCATCCGAAGTTCTCCGCCCGACAGCGCCTGATCATCCACGCGGAGCTACAAGGCAAGGCGTATCCGAAGTCGCAGGGCTTCCCGCCCGCGCTGACGGGAGGGTGAGCCGTGTACACCTGGATCTGGCGAAAGCTGCCCGGCGGTCTGCCCGGTAAGATCATCGGCTCGACCCTTCTCGTCGCCGCGGTGGTCGCGCTCCTGCTGTTCGTCGTCTTTCCGTGGCTCGAGCCGCGGCTGCCGTTCGACGACGTGACCGTCGACCAGTGATGAACCAGTGACCGAAGGCGGCTGATCCGTGGCGCGCATCCTCGTCGTCGACAACTACGACAGCTTCGTCTACAACCTGGTCCAGTACCTGGCCCAGCTCGGCGCCGAGCCGGTGGTACGGCGCAACGACGCGATCAAGCCCGCCGACGTCGACGAGCTGGGCGTCGACGGGGTGCTGGTCAGCCCCGGGCCGGGCGTGCCCGAGGCCGCCGGGGTCAGCGTGCCGATCGTGCCGGAGTGCGCCGAGCGGGGTCTGCCGCTGCTCGGCGTGTGCCTCGGTCACCAGGCGATCGGCTACGCGTACGGCGCGACGGTCACCAGGGCGCCCGAGCTGCTGCACGGCAAGACGAGCGAGGTGCACCACGGCGGGGCGGGCGTGCTCGCCGGGCTGCCGTCGCCGTTCACAGCCACCCGCTACCACTCGCTGGCCGTGATCGAGTCGACGCTCCCGGACCAGATCGAGGTCACCGCGCGGACCGCGTCGGGCGTGGTGATGGCGCTGCGGCATCGGACGCTGCCGATCGAGGGGGTGCAGTTCCACCCCGAGTCCGTGCTCACCCAGGGCGGGCACCTGATGCTCGCGACCTGGCTGGCGCGGTGCGGCGACCGCGCCGCCGCCGACCGCGCGCCTGCGCTCGCGGCCGAGGTGGAGACGCTACGACAAGCCGCGTTCGCGACCGCCTGATCCCTGCCGGGCCGGCGTGGTCACGCCAGCGGTGTCCGTCGGAACGCGCCGCCGGTGACGGGTCGCTGCGGACAGCCGCGGGTCGTCGTTCAGGGTTTCGGCGACTCCGTCGGCGACGCTGTCGGGCTGGCGGTCGGCGACGGGCTCGGTGGCGGGCTGGTGGTCGGCGGCGGCTTCTCCTTCGCGACCAGGAGCGTGATTCGCTGATCCAGCGGAGCCTTCGAACCTTCGGTCGGGTCGGTGGCGAACACGGTCCCGGCCGGGAAGTCGTCGGGCGGCTCGGCGAGCTGGGTGACCACGTTGAGGAAGCCGGCGTCGTTGAGGACTTGCCGCGCCTCGGCCTCGGTCTTGCCCGCGACCTCGGGGATCGCCACCCGGCCAGTGCTGACCACGAGCGTGACCTGCTGGCCCTCGGTGGCCCCCGCTCCGGGCTTCGGGTTGCTGTCGAGGACCCGGCCCTCGGGCTGACCGCTGTCCCGGTTCTGTCGGACCGCGACGAGCTTTGCATCCTGCAGCAGCGCCACCGCCTGGTCGAAGTCGAGCCCGACCACCTGCGGCACCTCCACCCGGGCCGGCCCACCGCCGAGCACGAAGCTGACACTCTCGCCCTCGGTCAGCTGCGCACCCGCGGCCGGTTGCTGGCTGATGACCCTGTCCTTCAGCTCCGGCGTGGATGCCGCCCTGGTCACGTCGCCGACCTCAAGGCCGGCCGAGCGGATGGCGTCCTCGGCCTGCGCCCGCGTCATGTTGGCCAGCCGGGGCACGCTGACCTGCTGCGGTGACTGGTTCCCGTCATCGAGCAGGGACGAGGTGAGGAACGCGGCCAGCACGAACACCGCCAGCACCGCGATGCCCAACGCGACGAAGCCCCAGGTACGCCGGCGCCGCCGCTTGGCCTCCTCGGCCGGCGACATGACGCCGGTGCCGTACCCCGGGAACGTCCCGGTCGGGTACCCCGACCCCATCGTCGCCGGCCCGCCGAGCACCGTCGTCCGCTCGTCGTCGGTCAGCACCGGCTCGGCCGCGACCGGCCGGCCGCCGATCGCCCGGATCAGGTCGGCGCGCATCTCGGCAGCGGTCTGGTAGCGGTTGGCCGGGTTCTTCGCCATCGCCTTCATCACGATCGCGTCGAGCGCCGGCGGCACGTCCGGGTTCGACGAGCTCGGCGGTGGCGCGATCTCCCGGACGTGCTGGTACGCGACGGCGACCGGCGAGTCGCCGGTGAACGGGGGATGGCCGGTGAGCAGCTCGTACAGCAGGCAGCCGGTGGAGTAGACGTCCGAGCGCGCGTCGACGTTCTCCCCGCGGGCCTGCTCGGGCGACAGGTACTGCGCGGTGCCGATCACCGCCGCGGTCTGGGTGACCGTGGCCGCGTTGTCCGCGACGGCCCGGGCGATGCCGAAGTCCATCACCTTCACCGCGCCGGTCCGGGTGATCATCACGTTCCCCGGCTTGACGTCGCGGTGCACGATCCCGTTGCGGTGGCTGAAGTCCAGCGCTGCGCACACGTCGGCGACGATCTCCATCGCGCGCCGCGGCATCAGCGGGCCCTCGGTCTTGAGGATCTCCCGCAGCGTGCGGCCCTCGACGTACTCCATGACGATGTACGGCTGCGACCCGTTCGGGCCGTACAAGTCCTCGCCGGTGTCGTAGACGGCGACGATCGCCGGGTGGTTGAGGGACGCCGCCGCCTGCGCCTCCCGCCGGAACCGGGTCTGGAACGTGGGGTCGCGGGCGAGGTCGGCGCGCAGCACCTTGACCGCCACCTCGCGGCCGAGTCGCACGTCACGGCCGAGGTGGACCTCGGCCATGCCGCCGTAGCCCAGGACTTCGCCGATCTCGTAGCGGGAGCCGAGCAGGCGTGGCGCGGTCATAGGGCTCAGTCGTCCTTCGTCTTGGTGCCGGGACCAT
>JBKOXW010000281.1:0-7351 GCA_046744115.1 Actinomycetota bacterium
GCTACGGGCGCGCGCTCGATGATGTGGACGAGGTGGTGCGGCTGGTCTGCTCGGAGCACCGGGGAACGCCGGTGTTCCTGGCCGCGTCGAGTTGGGCGGCCAAGCTCGCCGTGGTGTACGCCGCGCGGCGACGGGCGCCGCTGTCGGGCCTGATGCTGCTCGGCCCCGGCCTGCTGGCCCGGGTCACTCTCTCACCGGGGCGACGGGTCCGGGTCGTCGTCGGGCACCTCGTCACCCCGACGGCTCGGCTGCCGATCCCGCTGACGCCGGAGCTGTACACGGCCAACCCGCCCTACCTCGACTTCATCCGAGCTGATCCGCTTCGCCTGCGTGAGGCCACCGCCCAGTTCTTCTGGGAGACGGCACGGCTGGACCGCCGGCGGCGGCGCGCCTCCGCCCGCCTGGACCTTCCGCTTCTCCTCCTCCAGGGCGAGGAGGACAGGATGATGGACGTGCCGAAGACGCGGCGCTGGTTCGCCGGGCTCGGCGTCGAGGACAAGACCTACCGGGCCTATCCAGGCGCCGGCCACACCCTGGATTTCGAACCGGATCGCGCAAGGTACCTGGCCGACATGCTCGCGTGGCTGTCGGCCCGGGTCTCACCCGAGTCGCCCCACCCGATGGGCGGCGGTCCCTGATGCCGACGGTGACGGAGCTCCAGCTGTTCGCGGTTGACCTTCCCTTCAAGGCCACCTTCCGGCATGCCGCCGCCGCGCGGACCACGTCGGAGAGCCTGTTCCTCCGGGCACGCCTGGACAGCGGCGCCGAGGGCTGGGGGGAGTGTCTTCCCCGGGCCTACGTGTCCGGGGAGAGCCGCGACCAAGCCTTCGCCCTGCTCCGTGACACGATCTTGCCGGCGCTGCTCGGGCGGACGTTCCGGTCGTTCCCCGAGGTCATCTCGTTCCTGGAGAACTGCGACGGCAAGGCCCCGTCCGAGTGGGTCCGCGCCGAGCTCGCCCAGTCGTCGGCTTGGTGCTGCGTCGACCTGGCGCTACTCGACGCGTTCGGTAGGGCGTTCGGCGAGCCGGCGCGGCCGGGTGCGGCAGCCGGTCAGCCGTTCGCCGGCGACGCGCTCGACCGATATCGCTACAGCGGTGTCGCGTCCGCTGGCCGAGGGTGGCCCTACGCGGTGGCGCTGCTGAAGATGCGGGCCTTCCGCTTCCCGCACGTCAAGCTCAAGCTTGGGCATGACGGCGCCCTGCCGGCGGCCAGGGTGGCGCGACGGCTCCTTGGCCGCCGGGTCGACCTTCGGGTCGACGCCAACATGGCCTGGGATGTCGATCAGGCCTTGGAGGTCATCGGCGAGCTCCGCACGGTGGGCATCAGGTCGTTCGAGCAGCCGATCGCCGCGAGCGACCTCGCCGGCCTCGCCCGGCTGGTGCGGGAGTCGTCGGCTGGGATCGTGGTGGACGAGGGCCTGACCGACCGCGACTCGTTACAGACACTCATCAGCCGTCGTGCCTGCACGGGGGCCAATGTGAGGATCTCGAAGTGCGGTGGCCTCGTCGGCGCCTATGCACGGTGCCGGGAGGCGTTGGACGCCGGCCTCATGCTCCAGGTCGGCTGTCAGGTCGGCGAGTCGTCGCTACTGTCGGCGGCGCATGTGACGCTGCTGTCGGCGCTGGCGCCGCTGGCGCCGGGGGTGCGATACGCCGAGGGTTGCTTTGGGCGGCACCTGTTGCGGGAGGACCCGGTGTCGCCGTCGGTCCAGTTCCGCTACGGAGGCCGTCCTCCGCGACGCCCGCCGGGAGCCGGACTGGGCGTGCAGGTCGGCCGGGCGATGCTCGAGAGGTGGGCGGTCAACCAGGCGCTTATCGGATAGGCATGGTGAAAGGGGGCCACCGATGTCGCTGGTAGGAAGAGTCCTGCTTCGGGCGACAGCGCGCCCGGTGGTGAAACGGTTCAACAGGGTCAGCCGCTCACCCGCCGAGTCGCAGCAGCGGCTGCTGCGGGAGATTCTGCGGACGAACGCGGACACCGAGTTCGGTCGGCGGCACGGCTTTGCTGGCATCACCACGTTCCGCGAGTTCCAGGAGCGGGTTCCCATCTCCGACTACGAGGACCTGGAGCCCTACATCACCGCGACAATGCGTGGGGAGCCCGCTCAGCTGACAAGACACCCGCCCGTGCTGTTCACGACCACCAGCGGCACGACAGGAGCTCGCAAGTACATCCCGATGACGCGGGAAGGTAAGCGCAGCAAGTCGCGCCTGACGTGGCTGTGGCTGGCCGCGCTGTTTCGTGACCACCCCGGGATCGTCGGCGGCCGGTTCCTCAGCGTCGTGAGCCCCGAGGTCGAGTCGTACGCCCCCAGCGGTACTCCCTGCGGTGCCGAGTCCGGGCACGCCTACCGCAGCATGCCGGCACCGGTCCGCTCCCTGTACACGGCGCCCTACGGGGTGTTCGCCATCGAGGACTACGAGGCGAAGTACTACACGCTGCTGCGGCTCGCCGCAGGGCAGAACATCAGCTGCATCGTCACCGTCAACCCCAGCACAATCGTGCTGCTGGCCGACCGACTCGCCCGGCACACCGAGCCGATCATCCGCGACGTCCGCGACGGCTCGCTGTCCCCAGACTTCGCCGTCCCGGCGGCGCTTCGGGAGTCGCTGCATCTGCGACCGGATCCCGAGCGCGCGCGGCACCTCGAGCAGGCAGCCACGACCGGCGACGGCTCGCTGCGGCCCGGACTGGCGTGGCCGAACATCGCGGCGATCGGGTGCTGGAAGGGAGGCACGGTTGGCTCCTATCTGGCGAAGTTCGACACCTACTTCCCGCAGGGGCCGGCGGTCAGGGACCTCGGCTACTACGCCACGGAACTGCGCGGGTCTGTCCCCCTGAGCGACCAGGGCGACGCCGGCGCAATCGCGGTCGGCACCAACGTGCTCGAATTCCATCCCGCCGACGAGGACCGTGCGCCGGAGCGCGGTGAGCTGCTGCCGGTCGAGCGGCTGGAAGTCGGGCAACGCTACTTCGTCTACGTCACCAACGCCTCGGGCCTGTATCGCTATGACATGAACGACATCGTCGAGGTGGCAGGGCATCACGGGCGGACCCCGCTCATCCGGTTCATTCAAAAGGGAAAGGGGGTTGTCTCGTTTACCGGGGAGAAGCTCTACGAGGTGCAGGTCATTGCCGCGGTGGAGGAGGCGCTGGCGGCCCTCCGCGGCAGGTACCACTTCATCGCGGCGGTCGCCGAGCTGGTGGACGGAACCACTCCCCGGCTGGTGTTCCTGGTCGAGTTCGACGAGCCGGTTGCCGACCCCGACGGTGCGGTTCTCGTCGACCGGGTGGACGCGGCGTTGGGTGACCAGAACAGCGAGTACCGGAGCAAGAGGGAGTCGTTGCGCTACGGCGCCCCCATCATCCGAGTCGTGCGTGCTGGCGAGTACGACAGCTACCGCCGCCGCAAGGTGGAAGCAGGAGACCGCGCGGACGGCCAATTCAAGGTCCTGCGTCTCACCAGCGACACCTCGTTCGCCGCGGAGTTCGCAGCCGACCGGGACTTGGTAGGCGGTGAGCGAACCTCGACCTGACATCACAGGAGACGCAGATGGCCAACAAAGTCGCGATCAACGGCCTCGGCCGGATCGGTCGGGCGGCACTCAAATTGGCGCTGGAGCAGCCCGAACTCGAGCTGGTGGCGGTGAACGAGATTGGCTCGCTCGAGAACATGGTGTACCTGCTCAAGTACGACACCGTGTACGGGCGCTACGAGCGGCAGGTCGACGCTGTCGACGGCAAGCTGATCATCGACGGCACCCCGCTGGTCTACCTGAGTGAGCGCGACCCCGAGCAGCTCCCGTGGGCAGACCTCGAGGTCGACCTGGTGTTGGAGTGCACCGGCCTCTTCACCGACCGGGAGGACGCCGAGAAGCACGTGCGCGCCGGGGCACGATGGGTGGTGCTATCCGGCCCGACCAAGAGCCCGGATGTGCCGACCATCATTCACGGGGTCAACCGGCCCGACGGCGCGACCCAGATCATCTCCTGCGCGAGCTGCACCACCAACAACATCACCCCGCTGGTGGAAGTCCTGGACCGCCATTTCGGCGTCCAGAAGGCCCTGCTGACCACCGTGCATGCCTACACCGCCACCCAGGCGCTGGTCGACAGCCCCGGCGGCGGCAAGGACCTGCGCCGAGGCCGCGCCGCGTCCCAGAACTTCGTGCCCTCCAGCACCGGCGCCGCCTCCGCCACCGCCAAGGCCCTGCCGGCCATGCAGGGTCGCTTCGACGGCGTCGCCGTGCGCGGCCCGGTCGTGGTCGGCTCCCTGTCGGACGTGGTCTTCGTGCTCGACCGGGACACCACGCCCGAGGAGGTCAATGACGTCCTCCGGCAGGAGGCCACGACCGAGCGGTACCAGGGCGTGCTCGCCGTCACCGAAGAGCCGCTGGTCTCCGCGGACATCGTCAAGGACCCCCGTGCCTCCATCGTCCAGCTCGACCTGACCCGGGTGGTCGGCGGCAACCTGGTCAAGGTGATGAGCTGGTATGACAACGAGTGGGGATTCTCCAGCCAAATGATCCAGGTCGCTGTGCAACAGCTCGGCCTCGACACCAACACCGCCGGGCCCGAGACCAGACCTTGACTAGGAGCTCCGTGCGATGGTGTCGCGGAGCGCCTCCAGGCTCGAGTAACGAGGTCTCCAGCCGAGCTCCTTCTTCGCCTTCCCGGCGTCCATGATCGCCGGGTGGCTGGCCGCCTCCACCCAGTCGGCGGCCGGCGGGGTGAACGGGAGGGTCGGCAACGCCGACACCGCCCGGGCGGCGGACTGCACGATGCCGACGGGCATCGGGACCGGGAAGAAGCCGAGCTCCCGGGCCACGTCGGCGGCGGTGACGACACCGTCGCCGGTGATGTTGTAGGCGCCGGAGGGCCCGGCGGCGACCGCGCACAGGAGCAGCGCCTGCCCCACGTCCTCCTCGTGGATGAACTGCATCGGCAGCGCCGGCACGAGCGCGGGGACCGGCACAGGGAGCCGGCCCATCCTCCCGGCCAGGCGCCGGCCGAGCGGAGCCAATGGCCCGGGTAGCAGGTCCTTGCCGCCGAGCATGTGGGGGCCGAGGACGACCGGCGGGCGCAGCACGTAGAGGTCGAGCTCGGGGTGCGCAGCAGACTCGGCCTGCAGCAGCTGCTCGAGCTCGGCCTTCTCCTGCGCATAGAAGAGGCGGGCCGCCGGCCGCACGGGCCACTCCTCGGTCATCCCGATCGGGTTGTCCTTGTGGAAGCCGTACGCCGCCACCGAGGAGGCGTAGACGAATCGCCGGGCGCTTGCGGCCGCCGCCGCGCGGAAGGCGTTGAGGGTCCCCTCCACGTTGATCTTTCGAACCGTCTCGCGCGGGGCATTGCCGGTGATCAGGAAGGCCAGGTGGATCACCACGTCGGCGCCGCGGAAGGCGTCCTTGAGGGCCGCCGGGTCGCGCACGTCGCCCTGGCGGTAGGTCATCTTCGTCCAGCCGTGCTCGGCCGGGCTGAAGGGACGGCGGGCGACCCCGACGATCCGCGAGATGCGGTCGTCCTCCTGCAGCAGCGGCATGAGCCCGAATCCGAAGGTCCCAGTCGGGCCGGTCACGGCCACGGTCAGATCGGACGTGGGAGCCATGGACGGGCGATACCCCGCCGCGCCTGGACCGAACCGGACCGCCTCCCTCCGTGGCCGGTCCCGATCCGCGTCACCCTCCGAGCGGAAGGGTGGTGTCCGCGGCAGCCGACGGCGGGGGTTGCTCGATCAGGCATGTTGCCATCTCTGGCTATCCGAAGGTGAACACGTACGCCTCGGCGCCGGGTTCGAGGAACGTGATCTCTAGTGTCCGTTCGCGGACCGCGTCGTGCTGTCGCACGAGCTGGTACAGACGGCCGTCCCGGAGCAAGCCGGTCCCGTCCTGGTCGACGTCCACGCCGTGTGAGCGGCCCGGAGCCTCGCCGTCGAGGAGCACGCGGAAGGGAATCGGCTCGCGCGCTCCGGCAGACAGCACGAGATGCGCGTCCATTGTCGACCGCGACCGGGTAGTCGATCCCTCGCTCCGTCGTCGCCTGCCGCACCCGGGCGATCTCGTGCTCGAACGAGAACTCCGGCGTGTGGACTCCGATCACGACCAACCCGTCGTTCCGGTAGGCCTGCGACCACGCACGGACGTACGGCTCCTGGCGCAGCTAGTTGATGCACGTCAGCGTCCAGAAGTCCACCAGGACGACGTGCCCGCGCAGCTCGGCAGGCCGAGTGGCTCAGAGTTAAGCCACTCGGCCGCCCCGCCGAGCGAGGGCATGTGCACACGTCCGAACACGGTCATCTACCGAAGCGACCGGAACGCTGCGCGGATCTCCTCGGTGAAGAGCTGCGGCTGCTCCCAGGCGGCGAAGTGGCCGCCTCTGTCGACTTCGTTGAAGTAAATGAGGTTGGGGTAGGCCTGCTCCGCCCAGCTGCGCGGGGCTTGATACTGCTCGCCGGGAAAGACGGTCGCGGCAACGGGGATGGAGACGCCCTTGGCGTTGAAGAAGCCACCCTTGTATTCCCAATAGAGGCGAGACGCAGAGACCCCCGTGTTCGTCAGCCAATAGAGCGTGATGTTGTCGAGGATCTCGTCACGCGTCAGTTCGCCCGTGGCGCTCGTGGTCCGGTCCAGAGCAGAGGCGACTGCCGCGGCCGGCTGGCCATCAGCATCGTTGTGGTCGAGAAGCCAGGCGGCGAGGCCGACGGGTGAATCCGCGATGCCATACAAGGTTTGCGGGCGCGACCCCATCAACCTGGCGTAGTCGACTTGCTTGAATGTTCTCACCAGCTGCTCATAGGCGCGTCGTTCGTCAGCTGAGAGACCGGATGGCGGCGGGTCGCCGACCTGGAGAGCCTTGTCGACGTCAGCTGGAACGGTGGCAGGCATGTTGGTGTGGATGCCGAGCAATCCCGCAGGTGCCTGCAAGCCCATCTGGTCGACGACGAACGCACCCCAGTCGCCCCCTTGGGCGACGTAGCGGCTGTAGCCGAGGCGCTTCATCAGTTCTGCCCAGGCTTGGCCCATGCGCTCGGGGCCCCAACCGGTGCTCGTCGGCTTCCCCGAGAACCCGTAGCCCGGCATCGACGGAATCACCACATGGAACGCGTCCACTGCGCTCGCGCCGTGCGCCGTGGGATCGGTCAGTCGATCGATGATCTTCAGCTGCTCGATGATCGAGCCCGGCCATCCGTGATTGACGATGAGCGGCAACGCGACTTCATGCTGCGAACGAACGTGAATGAAGTGAATGTCCAGCCCGTCGATCTCGGTGATGAACTGCGGTAGGGCGTTCAGGTTCGCCTCGCACGTGCGCCAGTCGTAGTCCGTCATCCAATAGCGCGCGAGCTTCTGGATCA
>JBKOXW010000001.1:0-6232 GCA_046744115.1 Actinomycetota bacterium
TCGTGCTCAACGGCGGCGGCTCGCCGGGCCGCCTGGTCGGGGCGGTGGGCTCCATTCTTCGGGCGGTCGCGGTCAATGCCGTCGTCCGGCAGCGGTTGCGGCCGTTCATAGCCAAGCCGAACCGGGAGGATCTGCTCACGCTCACCGGACTCATCGACGACGGGAAGCTCACACCGGTCCTCGACCGGACCTACCCGCTCGCCGACACCGCCGAGGGCCTGCGCCGCGTGGAGCAGGGACACGCACGCGGCAAGATCGTCATCACCGTGGCGTGAGGCCGGCGAGGGCGCTCGAGAACCAGCGGACGTCCGCGCACGACGTGCTGCGGCCGCTGCCTGACCGGCTCGGTCGAGGCGCCCGGCGGACGCTCGGTAGGAGAAGATGTGATGAGGGAGCATCACCACGTGTGGTGATTGATCCGGTCGGTCGGGACGCGGTGAGGGGGGAGACCAGCGCGGCAGGTGGCCAAGAACGCGCCGGCCCGGGAGCACTCGTTCATTCGCCTCCCCGAGGCGGGCTCCACCATGGTGTACGACTGCTCGCACCGGCCGTTGTCCCGTCCGCACCGCCATGCCGGAAAATCCAGCGCAGTACTGAGGCTCAGGCGTCGACGCGGCGAAGCCGCCACACGGCGAGCCCGATCAGGATGAACGCGTAGGCACACATCACCGCGAATCCATCACCGCAAAGCTGCCGGATTTCGGTCGGGCCGTCGCGGTCATCAGCGCCATCGTCGCGTTCCTGGTCGGCGCCAGCGCGGCCGGCGCCGAGTGGGCGGCCGGCACCATGCAATCGCTGCTCTACTGGGAACCCCGCCGGGTCCGGGTGGTCGTCGCGAAGATCCTCGGGTTGTTGGTCGTCGCCGCTACCGACAGTCAGATCGTCTACGACTTCACGGTGTAGGGGGATGTGCTGCGCTTCCTGTCCCGCGACGGCGGCGAGGTTGAGTGCCGCGGATCGGACCGGTGAGCGTGTCCGGCGGCTCAGCCTCGCCGGACGCGGCCCGGCATGGGTGGTCGGGCGGCCGATGATGCTGAGCAGTGGTCCGGTCATCGCGGTGGTCGCCAGTGCCATGACGACCATGAGGGAGTAGAGCCGGTGGTCGAGGATGCCGGCCCGCAGGCCGATGCTGAGCACGACGATCTCGGTGAGACCGCGGGTGTTCATCAGCACGGCCAGCGTGGCGGCCTGCGACCGTGGCAGGCCGTGCGCCGCCGCGGGTAGATAGGCGCCGGCCAGCTTTCCCCCGACCGCGACGGCGAGGATCGCTGCCAGTTCCCCCATGTCGGACAGGTCGACGCCGGTGAGGTCGAGCTGGAAGCCGGCGACCACGAAGAAGACCGGTAGCAACAGATGACGGCCGACACCGGTGAGCCGGTCCACCACCTCCGCCTGCAGCTCGGCGTGCTGCCGCGGGCAGATGGCGCCGAAGAGGAACGCGCCGAAGATAAGGTGCAGCCCCAGCAGCTCCGTGCCGGCCGCGGACAGCAGCAGCCCGGCGGCCACCACCGCAAAGGCGCCGGAGCCGGTGCGGTGTCCCAGCAGGGCGGCCAGCCGGGGACGGACCAGAAAGACCATGGCCAGCACCGCGGGCACCGCGAGAAGCGTCGACCAGGCCGGCTTCCCGCCGCTCAGGCCGACCACGACGGCGAGCAACGACCACGCCGCCACGTCCGCCACGGCGGCGCTGGACAGCGCCAGCGCGCCGACCCTGGTGCCGGCCAGGCCACGGTCGACCAGGATCCGGGCCAGCACCGGGAAGGCGGTGACCGACATCGCGATGGCGACGAAGAGCACGAACGCGAGCGGGCGGGGGTGCTGGTGGCGCGTCGCCAGCCAGAGGGCAAGCCCGCTGCCGAGCGCGAAGGGCAGCAGGGTCGAGCCGGCGGCCACGGAGAGCGCGGCCGGCTGCCGGACGAGCCGGTGGTCCAGCTCGTATCCCACGCCGAACATGAACAGGACCAGGCCGAGGTTGGCCAGCGGCTCCAACGCCAGCCGCACGTCCGCCGGGAAGAGCGCTCCGGCGAGGGACGGGCCGAGGACGGCCGGCCCCAGCAGGACGCCACCGACGATCTCCCCCACCACCTGGGGCTGGCCGATCCTGCGCGCCGCGGCGCCGGCCAGGCGCGCGCAGACCAGGATGAGGGCGAGGTCGATCAGGAGCATGGCGGTGCCCCCTCAGGGGTTGCGGTACGAGTCGTAGCGGATCACGTGGGCGCCGACCTTCAGCCGGCTGCCGGGCGCCAGCGGCACTTCGGCACCTGGCGGGACGGTCGACCAGGAGTCGCCGCCCGCGGGGCAGACGCGCGTCCCGTTCTTGGAGCCGGCATCGGTGAGGATCAGGTTCCAGCCGCTCGGCAGCACGCGGGCGTGGACCCGGGAGACGGTGCGGTCGGCCAGCGTCAGCGGTGCGGCGCGTCCGGAGGTAACCAGCCCGTCGCGGTCCGGGCGGCGGCCGAGCACGAAGCCGCGACCCACCGCGTAGCCGGTGCCGTCGTCGAGGGTCAGCATGCCGAGCGGAGGGCGCGGTCCGGGCGCCGGGACACGAGTCACCTGAGTCATCGAGATCCCGCACACCGCGCAGTACGGAACGTTCGGGTCGTTGAAGTGTCCATGCACGCAGCGCACGCCGATGATGAGACTGGTGACAGCGGCGGTCACAGGAATCTCCCTCCGGAGAACCGCCAGCGCAGGAACGGCACCCGCAGCGGACCGTTAGCCACCAGCCAGACCGCGAGCCAGACCGCGACGAAGTCGACGGCGAACGCCAGCGGCGGGACCGGGGTCGACAGGCCGGGCAGCGCGCCGGCACGGTTGGCCCACCAGACCAGCACACCCTCGGGCAGGAGCGTGAGCAGCCCGAAGAGGGTGGGCCAGTCCTTCTCCCATCGCCACTGCATGAGGAACTGGTAGACCAGCTCCCAGCCGAGGCCGAAGACCGCGACTGCGGCGAGCAGCACGTAGGCGGCCCGATACCGGTCGGCCATCGGCGCGGCCACGGGCAGCACCGGCGCCAAGCCCGCCGTGACCAGACCGCCGACGACGGCCAGCAGCACCAGCCGGGTCTGCAGCCGGCCGAACAGTGTCGGGACCATCACCGCACCTCCTTCCGTACGTGTGTCAGATCTCTCGGTTGGCCATCCACTTGAGCCACTGGACCAGCGACCTGGCGGTCCCGATCCGCTTGCACATCCCGCGGCGGGCGAGGTCGTCGGCGATCTCCTGCGCCGCGATCTGCAGGCCGAGGAACGTGTCCACGCCGGGGAAGTAGCCGCCCAGGGCGGCCGCGCCGGACACGTACAGCCGGCCGTCGCCGCTGGCCGTTCCGCGCAGCTCGAAGGTCCGCTCGACCTCGAGTCGGCCGAGCGGGTTCCGCCCGGCGCCGCCGTGCCGGAGCAGGTCGCCGAGCACCCTGTGCTCGGTGACGTCGGCCTCCAGGCCCGTGCAGTCGATGACGAAGTCGACCGGGACCTCGACCGGTCCGTCGGCCGCCCGGATCCGGACGAGCACTGGCTCGCGCCCCCGCCGGCAGACCTCGTCGACGGTGCCGGTCACGGTGCGGTACCAACCCCCGCGGCGCCCCTGGGCGAGCTGCCGTTGCCAGCCGCGGCGGAAAGCGGTAGTGGTACCGCCCATCTCGGCGTACGCCTGCGCGCGCTGCTCGCCATCGAGGCGGCGCATCCGGGCCTTGAGCTGCCCGCCCCACACCGACTTCGGATAGTTGAAGCCCTGGTAGGCGAAGCCGTTCCCGCCTCCGCGACGCGACCACGGGTGCCTTCCGTGCGGGCCGTCCACATAGGTCCGGAACAGATGCACGATCCGGGTCCGCAGGCCGTACCGGGTGCGGTCCCGCATGAGGCGGTCGAGGATCCGGGAGGCGACGATGCCGCCGCCGCGGACCAGCACGGTGCCCGGCCGGTGCCGCAACGTCGCGTAGACGTGCTCGTGGTCCTCGTACGCGTTCACCACGTGGTGGAAGTCCCCGTACTCCAGTCGGAAGCGCTGCAGATCCGGCAGGAACCTCAGCCCCGGATAGCCGACGGCGAGATGCACGTCGCGGGACCGGACCGCGATCCGCTTGACCGACGACCTGCCCGGCTTCGGCGTCAGCACCGTGAAGTAGCCCCCGCCCACCCGCCGCCGGACCATCCGCACCTCGCCCGGCACCACCATGTCCCGGTAGCCGATCCGACGCGCCTCCCGCTCCACGCCGTCGAGCACCAAGCCGAGCCGCGGCGTGTAGAAGTCGGCGAACACCGGCTCCACCGCCACCTGCCACAACGGCAACAGGGTCCGGCTCCGAACGGCCTCCTGCACGGCATAGGACGGGAAGCCCCAGATGTTGTCCGGCCGGGACGCGGAATCCGACCGGATCCGCTCCGCCCGCGGAATCTGCGACACCCGGGTCAGGTATTCGTACGTCTGCCAGGGGTGGTCGAGATTCGTCAGCACCCGGATCCTCGACCTCGGCATTCCCGCGATGCGCAGGTAGTCGACCGTCACGAAGGAGCCGATCCCACCGCCGACCGTGACGAAGTCCGCCTGGCACACCGGAATGCCGGCCGCCGAAACCGCCTCGTCGGTCCACCGGTCCGCCGCCTCAAGACCGGGCGTCAACTCCCCGGCGGGCAGCGAAGCGCCCGTGCACGCGCGAGCCACAAGACACCTCCGCAGTTGCGACCCCCCGACCGCAGCACCGACGGCCGCGGCGGGACCTGTCATGGAGTGGGATGCCGATCGGCAGACACTTGTTGCCCGGCGGACCAACCCTGCCCGATCGGGAACAGAAGCCCCAGCCCCGCCCGGCGGCGGTCAGCGCGACGCCGGACAGTCGATCACTCCCGCAGGCCGACGGGGTCGGCCCGCGCCCCGTCGCCGTCCGCGGATCGGGTTGACGAGACCGATCCGACACCGACCGCCCTCCACCGCCGGCAGGAGCAACCAGGCCGGCGATCTTGTCCCGCGTGGCACCCGTCACTAGCTGAGCAGGCCCGTTGATCTCGCGCACATACCGATGTGAGTGCATGCCGTCGGCATCGCAGTCGAGGCTGCGCCGAGACGAATTCGTGAAGTTCGCCGAAGACACCCAGAGCCGGCGCGCGTCGAAAACTGATCACGCCAGCGACGCTGCCCACCCCCCGTCCTCGTCGTGCCAGCAGAGATGGCCGAGGACGGCGAGCCTGGCGTGGAGGATCGGCGGGCTGCTCTCCAGCGGCCCCTAGACGGCGGGTCTACGTTCGGGAAAGTTCCTGTCCAAGGCCCGCACTGCGGCCGCGTTGGGCGACTTGTTCGGCGTGCCGGTGTCGGCGGGCACGGTGGCCCGCAACCAGCACGGCTGCGGAGGGCTGACCGAGTTCCTGGCCGCAGCCAGAGCCGGGATCGCCGCCGCGCCGGTGGCGCACTTCGACGAGACCGGATTCCGTGTCGCCGGGCAGCTGGCCTGGCTGCATTCGGCCTCCACCGGCGCCTTCCCGAGGCGGCGAGCCCGTGCTGCATCGCGAACAGCGCTGCCGCGGCCGGGGTCGAGACGCCAATCTTGGCGTAGGCGTTCCGCACGTGGTGGTCGGCGGTCTTGGTCGTGATGCCGAGGACGCGCCCGATCTGCTTGGTCTGCGGGCCGCGGGCGAGCGGGTCAGGCGGCGCGGTACAGGTCGGCGACGGCGAGGCGAGCCCGCCGCATCCGCTCGGAGGTGGTCTCCGGGTGCTCGCCGAACTCGTACGCGAACGCGGCGACGCAGTTGCGCAGGCTGCCGTACGCGCGGACCGTCGCCCGGATCGCCGCATCCGCGGCGGCCCGGTCCAACTCCGCTATCGGCACCCCGGACACGGCCAACACCTCGGCGCGGGCGATGGACAACTGCTCCCGAGACATCGTCACCACTTCCCCCGAGCGCGCCCAACTCACTACAGAGACGCTTCATCCGAACGAGGCGTTGCCGGCGGCGGTGATACCGACGGGTCGGACCTTCCCGGGTCGCGCCACGCACCTACGGCGCGTTGGACGATCAGCCGGCGACGGCGTCGAGCAGGGCGGCGCGCTGTCGCTGGAGCCAGGCGTCGTCGGCCGCGGCGCGCTCGTCGCCTCCGCTCCCGCTCCAGTTGGCGATCCAGTCGGTGTTGCCGGCCGCGATCTCGCTCCGGATGTGGGCGATGGCGTGCCGCCGCTCGACGTAGACCAGGTCGACCAGCTCCGTCGCCTGGTCCGGCTCGATGCCGTACGAGCGGGCGAGGA
>JBKOXW010000157.1:0-5753 GCA_046744115.1 Actinomycetota bacterium
CACGCCCGCCGGGAGCACGATCAGCGCGCCGACGGCCATCGCGAGCGCGAGCCCCGAGCCGCCCGGGAACGCCGCGCCAGTGCGCTTGCTCAGGTAGATGTAGGCCATCCAGCACGCGGCGGCGGCGAGCGCGAAGCCGACACCGGCCGCGTCCACCGACCCGCCGCCGGGGTTGACGAGCAGCACGATGCCGGCCGCGGCGAGCGCGATCCACACCCCGTCGAGCGGCCGGCGCGAGCCGATCACCGCCACGAGCAGCGGGCCGGCGAACTCGATCGTCACCGCGACGCCGAGCGGGATCCGGTCGATCGCCTCGTAGAACGACCAGTTCATCAGCCCGAGCGCGACGCCGAACCCCCCGGCTAGCCGCAGGTCGCCGGTCAGCCGGGGGCGCCAGATCGCCCACAGCACGATCGCCGCGAACGCCAGCCGCAGGAACGCCGCACCCGCCGGACCCAGCTCGTCGAACAGCGTCACGGCGAACGCCGCACCGACCTGCGGCGACACCGCCGCGGCGAGCACCAGGCCCACGGCGGCCGCGCGCTCCCGGGTCACGGGCGGCCGCAGCCCGCCGACGTCCCGGTTCATCCGGCGAAATCTACATCAGGCGGCGATCCGCGACCGGTTCCGTGCTCGTCACGAATCGCACATGATCGGGGGTCGCGTGCGCAGTCCTGGTCGGATGTGCAGACGCGACCGGCGCGGCCGAGGATCCGGGCAGGCGGGACCTGCCTCTCGTCGGTTCGGCGTGGCGGCTAGAGGAGGTAGCTATCGGCGGGGACAGCCACGCGGTCTCGTCCAACGTTGGCGCCATGTGCCGACGCGACCGGCTCGGCAGGGGATCCGGGCGGGCAGGATCTGCCTCTCGTCGGTTCGGCAAGGCAGCTGGAGGAGGTAGTTATCGGCGGCGACCGCCGCGCGGTCTCGCCCGAGGTGTGCCGAACGTTCGGTTCGACGGCGACGGCGGGATATCCGGCAACACCGGCTGCAACGGATTCGGCGCCCGCGTGCGCATCGGCGACGGCGTGCTGGACATCGACGAGCTCAGCCAGACGTTGATCGCGTGCTCGGGCGTCAAGGGCGAGATCGAGCGCCTGACCACCGGGGTGCTGCGCGGTCGTGTGTCCTGGACCGTCGACGGCCCCGAGCTTCGCCTGTCCAAGCCGGGCGGAGCATGGACGGGGACCCTCGCCTTCTGTCGGGCGGCCCTGCCAGGCAGGAGGTCCAGCCGCCGCCTCCGCCGTGACCGGTAGGGTCGGCCGAGCGGTCGGCGGAGGGAGGCGCGGTGGGCCGGTTGGACGGCAGGGTGGCGATCGTGACCGGCGCCGGGCGGGGGATCGGACGTGCCACCGCGCTGAGGCTTTCCGCCGAGGGTGCCGCGGTCGTCGTCAACGACGTCGACGCCGAGCCCGCGCACGAGACCGCGGACCTCGTCAAGCAGGCGGGCGGGGAGGCCAGCGTCAGCCTGGCGAACACCGTCGACCTCGGCGCGGCCCGCGAGATGGTCGAGGCGGCCGTCGGCGCCCACGGCAAGATCGACATCGTGATCAACAACGCGGGGATCACGCGCGACCGCATGTTCCACAACATGGACGACGAGCTGTTCGACACGGTGCTCGACGTCAACCTCAGGACCGCGATCCACACCACGCTCGCCGCCATGCCGTACCTGCGCGAGGTCGCCAAGGCGGAGCTCGCGGCGAGTGGCGAGGTCGCCTACCACCGCAAGATCGTGTTCACCAGCAGCGTGGCCGCGCTGACCGGTAACCCCGGGCAGGTGAACTACACCGCCGCGAAGGGCGCGATCATCGCGGTCACCAAGACGCTGGCCCGCGAGTTGGGTCCGTTCCGGATCAACGTGAATGCGGTGGCGCCCGGGTTCATCGAGACGAGGCTGACCGCAGTCAAGGGTGACGGCGACACGCTCGGCCTGCCGGAGCAGATGCGGCAGATGGCGATCGCGATGACCGCGCTCGGCCGCGCCGGCCGGCCGGAGGACGTCGCCGCCGTGCATGCGTTCCTGGCCAGCGCGGACAGCGACTTCGTCTCCGGTGTGACGATCCCGGTCGCGGGCGGCCAGTTCGGCGGCATGGGCTAGAGGGCATGGGCTAGAGGGCATGGGCTAGAGGGCATGGGCTAGAGGGCATGGGCTAGAGAGGAGGCGGCATGGCGCTCGACCCGTCGTTCATCGGACGGACGTACCCACCGACCGAGCCGTACGAGGTCGGCCGGGAGAAGATCCGCGAATTTGCCGACGCGATCGGCGACCCGCATCCGGCCTACCGCGACCCTGCCGCGGCGCAGGCGCTCGGGCACCCGGACGTGATCGCGCCGCCGACCTTCCCGGTGGTGCTGTCCATGCGGGCCGGTGCCCAGGTCGTGCTCGACCCGGACCTGGGGCTGGACTACAGCCGGGTGGTGCATGGCGAGCAGCGGTTCGTCTACACGCGACCGGTGCGGGCCGGCGACGTGCTCACCGTCACCGTCACGGTGGAGAGCATCCGGTCCGCGGCCGGCAACGACCTGCTCACCACCCGGGGCGAGGTCTCCACAGTGGACGGCGAGCCGGTCGTGACGGCGTACTCCACGCTGGTCGCCCGCGGCACCGCACAGGAGGCGTGATGGGTGCGCAGTTGAAGTACGACGAGGTCGACGTCGGCGCCGAGATCCCCGCGCGCACGTTCAACCTGCAGCGGGTCAACCTGGTCATGTACGCGGGTGCGTCCGGGGATTTCAACGTCATCCACTGGAACGAGCGGATCGCCCGCGGTGTCGGCCTGCCGAACGTGATCGCGCACGGCATGCTCACCATGGCCGAGGCCGGGCGGGTGGTGACGGACTGGTCGGGCGACCCGGGCGCTGTGGTCGAGTACGGCGTGCGGTTCACGCGGCCGGTCGTGGTGCCCGACGACGACGCGGGCGCCACGCTCGAGGTGTCCGGGGTGGTGGCCGAGAAGCTGCCGGATAACCGCGTCGCGGTCGACCTGACCGCCCGGTCCGGCGGCGAGACCGTGCTCGCCAAGGCCCGCGCGATCGTCCAGCTCGCCTGACCCGGGGCGTGACCCGGGGGTCAGCGGGTCTGGGACGATGGCTGGCATGACCGCTGGTGACGAACGCAGCCCGATTTCCGCCCGGGTCGGTGGCATCGCCGAGTCCGCGACGCTCGCCGTCGACGCCAGGGCCAAGGCGCTGAAGGCGGCCGGCCGGCCGGTGATCGGTTTCGGCGCGGGCGAGCCGGACTTCCCGACGCCGGACTACATCGTCGAGGCCGCGGCCGCGGCCTGCCGGGACCCGCGCAACCACCGCTATACACCGACGGCGGGCTTGCCCGAGCTGCGCGATGCGGTGGCGGCCAAGACCGTCCGCGACTCCGGCTACCCGGTTACCGCGGCCCAGGTGCTCGTCACGAACGGCGGCAAGCAGGCGGTGTACGAGGCGTTCGCGACGCTGCTGGACCCGGGCGACGAGGTGCTGCTGCCGGCGCCGTACTGGACCACGTACCCGGAGGCGATCCGGCTGGCCGGCGGCGTCCCGGTCGAGGTGCCGACCGATGAGGCCGGCGGCTACCTGACCACAGTGGACCAGCTCGCCGCAGCCGTCACCGCGCGCACCAAGGCGCTGCTGTTCTGCTCGCCGTCGAACCCGACCGGCGCGGTCCACCCGCCCGAGCAGGTCGAGGCGCTCGGCCGGTGGGCGGCGGCGGTCGGCATCTGGGTCGTCACAGACGAGATCTACGAGCACCTCACGTACGGCGACGCGCGGCACGTCTCGATGCCCGTGGTCGCGCCCGAGATTGCGGACCGGTGCGTGGTCGTCAACGGCGTGGCGAAGACGTACGCGATGACCGGCTGGCGGGTCGGCTGGCTGATCGGCCCGCCGGCCGTGGTCAAGGCGGCCACGAACTTGCAGTCGCACCTGTGCAGCAACGTGGCGAACGTGTCCCAGCGCGCCGCGCTGGCCGCGGTCTCCGGCGACCTGTCCGCGGTGACTACGATGCGAGCGGCGTTCGACCGCCGGCGCCGCACTACGGTCCGGATGCTCGCCGAGATTCCCGGCCTGGCCTGCCCGGAGCCGCTCGGCGCGTTCTACGCCTACCCGTCGGTGACCGGCGTGCTGGGCCGCGAGATCCGCGGCCGCACGCCGCGCAGCAGCGCCGAGCTGGCCGAAGTGCTGCTCGACGAGGCCGAGGTCGCGACCGTGCCGGGGGAGGCCTTCGGCACGCCCGGCTACCTGCGGCTGTCGTACGCGCTCGGCGACGATGACCTGGTCGAGGGCCTGACCCGGATGCAGAAGCTCCTCGCCGAGGCGCGCTAGTCCAGCGCCCCGGCCTCGCGGAGCACGGCCAGCGCGCTGGGCAGCTTGGCCAGCGCCCGCTCGAGGTTCGCGGGCCGGGCGATCCGCCAGGCGTTCGCGTTGATGTAGCAGCGCAGCGCGGCGTCGAACCGGGCGGGGCCGGCCGCTCGCCGCGCCTCGGCCAGCGCGGCCGCGCCCTTGCCGTAGACCACGGTGAAGTACGTGACGGCGTGGTCGAACGCCGCGACCGGGTCGCCGACGTCCCCGGGCAGGGCGAGCGCCTCGGTGTTGCCGCCCCCGTCGACGAGCTGCTCCGCGTACGTGGCGAACGCCTCGTCCAGCCACGGGTCCCGGGCCTGCGAGTCGCCGACCATCGCGTAGAACCACTGGTGCGCGGTCTCGTGCACGGCGACGACGCGGCTGTCGCTGAGCATGAAGATCGAGCCGGGGTACTCGATGCCGCCGCCCTCCAGCGGCAGCCGGGCGACGGTGAGCAGTGGGAACGGCGACGGGCCGAAGTGCCGGGCCAGCTCCCGGGTCGCCCGGACGTGCTCCGCGAGCAGGTCGTCCGGCGAAGTGCCTCGCGGGGTGCCGACGACGATCCGGGTGCCGTCGACGGTCTCCTCGTCGATGTCGAACGCGCCGACCGCGACGCTGACGTCCCGGGCCCGGTCGGCCACCGCGTGCCAGCGCCGGCGGTCGGTGCCGGCGTCGACCGGCGGGTCGGGCGTGCCGCTCATCAGCACCTGATGGGCCGAGGGCGCGATCACGGTCAGGTCGATCGCGGCGACCTCGCTGGTCGCGCTCTCCCCGCTGAACTTCAGCAGCGGCTCGCGGTGCCAGCCGACGCCGCGTTCCCAGGCGAGCAGCGGGTGACCGCTGCCCCACCAGGCGTACGACCGCAGCCGGCCGAACCGGTCGAACGCACCCTGACCGAGCCGCAGCGCAAACGTGATCAGCGCGGTGACCTGCTGGCCGGCCGGCACCTCCCGGCCGAGCGGGACGATGAGCAGGCCGCCCTGGCTGCCGGCCGCCGCGCCGGCCTGCTCGAAGCGGTGCGGGCCGCCCCTCGGCTCCGCGACGGCGGAGACGATCTCGATGGAGTTGCCCTGCCGGTAGGAGGGCTCGGTGTTCGGGGTGAGGCGGAAGACCAGCTCGCTGATCGGATGGTCCGGGGTGAACTCGAGCCGCTCGCTGCCTTGGACCGTGGCCAGGTCGTGCCGGATGTCGAAGGTCAGTCTGATCCGGGGGCGCCGTGGGTCCGGCTCGGCATACCTGGCCGGGCAGTTCGCGTCGCCGCTGCCGGACGGTGGGCTCGCCGATGGCTGGTCCGGCGGCCCGCTGAACGACCCGGCGCCCGGCTCGCCGCCGGTGCATGCCCCGGCAAGCAGCGCGACCAGCGCGAGCACCACACCGGCCCGACGGTGGCCGCCGCGACCGGGCTCGGCGCGACCGTGGCC
>JBKOXW010000015.1:0-18389 GCA_046744115.1 Actinomycetota bacterium
GGCCCGCCCGGGGCGGAACTGCTCGCGGTGCCGGCCCCCGGCGGCTCGGTCGGCGCGCGCCTCGGCGAGCTCGTCCCGCCGCTCCGCCGGCTCCGCCGCACGGGGCCACGGTGTCGCGTCCGCGTCCGCGTCCTCGGCCGCGATCGCCGCCATCAGCCGGTCCTTGACCCGCGCCGGCGGGTCCACCGGCGGCACGGCGAAGCCGAGATCGCCGACCGTGCCTGTCGCCTCGCGTACCGTCTCCGCGCACCGCGGGCAGGTGGACAGGTGGGCGGCGAACCTCGCCTCGTCGTCGGGCTCGAGCGCGGACATCGCCCAGCCGACAGCGAGCGCGTCGAAGCCGTGGTGGCCGTTGCCGACGAGTGGACTGCTCATCGCGGTGCCTCCTCGACCTCGGGCGTTGCGTCGAGCAGGTCGTGCAGCCGTCGCATGCCGGCCAGCATCCGGGTCTTGACCGTACCCAGCGGCGTCTCGGTCAGCGCGGCGATCTCCCGCTGCGTGTACCCGGCGTAGTAGGCGAGCACGATCGCCTCGCGCTGCGGCGCGGGCAGGAAGTGCAGCGCCTGCCGTACCCGGTCGCCGCGCAGCGCCGTCCAGACCGCATCGTCGACCGGCGGCGGGCCCGAGACCTGCAGGTACGCCACCGCCTCCTCGGCGGCCCGGGCGCGATGCCGGCGCAGCGACTCCTCCCGGCGGACCGCGTCGACCGCCTTGTGATGCGCCGCGGCGAGCAGCCAGCTGGAGAACGCGCCCCGGCCTGGCTCGAACTTCGTCGGGTCACGCCACAGCGCCAGGAACACCTCCTGGACCACGTCCTCGGCGAACCGGTCGTCGCCGGTGATACGGCGCGCCAGCGCGTACACCGGCCGGCCGTACCGGTCGTAGAGTGCCTCCAGCGCGCGCCCGTCCCGCGCGACGACCCGCCCGACGAGCACGTCGTCCGGGATGTCGCGGCCAGGCTGGGTGACCGGCACCTCGCCCACGGCGGCCATCCTCACACACGGCGTTCGCACGACGCCCCCACCTCGGTTCATCGGGGGTCGCGGGCGGCCGCCGGCTGGCCGCTAGCCGGCGAACGTGAAGTACGGGGCCGGCCTGCCGGTGTCCGCGTACGCCTGGAGGTGGCGGAGCATCTGGCCCCAGCCGTACGTGACGTTCCGGAACATGTCGTCGACCTCGGCGAAGCCGGTGTGGTCCAGGCGGATGACGGTGCCGCCGCCGTCCGCCGGCGCCACCTCCCACGCGACGTCCGTGCCGATCCACTGCGGTGGCCCGCCGACGCAGTGCCAGCGCACCCGATGGGGCTCGTCGAGCTCGTCGATGCGCAGGTCCCAGGTCATCGGGGCCTCCGGGAAGGTCATCCGGATGACCTCGCCGACCGCGGTGGGCACGTCGGCGCGCCGGCTCCACCAGCCGGTGATTCCCTCGGGCGAGGTCAGTGCCGCGTACGCGGTCTTGTCGTCGGCGGTCGTCGTGACCTGCAGGTGTATGTCCGCCATGGTTCGGCTCCTCTCCTAGCTTTAGCGGTCGCTAAACTAGTCCTCTGGATCGGTGCCCGCAAGATTCAGTGGCTGCTAAAGTTCGTCGGCATGGACCTCGCCCACGCCGTCGCGGAGCCGCGCCGCCGGGAGATCCTCCGGCTGGTCTGGGACACCGAGCGGTCCGCCGGGGACATCGCGGCACACTTCGAGGTGACGTTCGGCGCGGTCTCCCAGCATCTCGGCGTGCTGCGGCGGACCGGGCTGGTGTCCGTGCGCAAGGACGGCACCCGCCGGCTCTACGTTGCCAACCGCGAGGCGCTCGGCCCGCTGGCGCCGTGGCTGGAGTCGATGTGGGCCGAGCAGGTGGACCGGCTCGCCGCGCTGGCCGAGGCGGAGGAGGCGGAGCGGGGGTCGCCGGCATGACGGCGGAGCCGCCGGCCGTGCGGGTGGAGCGCCGGATCGACGCCTCGCCGCGGACGGTGTTCTCGTTCTTTACCGACGCCGAGCGCTGGCTGTCCTGGCAGGGCGTCGAGGCGCAGATCGACCCCCGACCGGGCGGGGTGTTCCGGATGAACGTCCGCGGCGACGGGTACGCGGCGGGCACGTTCGTCGAGGTCAGCCCGTACCGGCGGATCGTCTTCACCTGGGGCTGGGAGACCGAGGGCAGCCCGGTGCCGCCCGGGTCGAGCACCGTCGAGGTCACCCTGGAGCCGGACGGCGACGGCACGATGCTGCGCCTGGTCCACAGTGGACTTCCAGCGCAGATGTTCGACGTGCACCGCGAGGGCTGGGAGCACTACGCCGGCCGGCTCGCCGTCCGGGCCGCGGGCGGCGACCCCGGTCCCGACCCGGCGGTGCTGGACGCCGGCGGTCAGGAGTCGAGGCGGTAGACCCGCTGGGCGTTCCGCGCGCCGATCATCGCGGCGTAGCGCTCGGCGTCGGCGTCGATGAGGTGCCCGTCGGCGACCCAGCCGTCGAGCAGGCCACCGAGGGCGCGGCGGAACTGGATGGCCCCGAGCAGGTGCAGCTCGGCGAGGCCGAACCCGTCCGAGGAGTAGAGCAGCTTGCCGAACGGCGCCAGCTCCAGCGTCTCCGCCAGCACCGCCGGCGCGCGTACCCCGACGTAGTTCAGCGCCAGCCCGACGTCGGCGTAGACGTGGGGGTAGACGCTCGCGAGGTACGCCGCCTGCCGGTGGTACGGGTAGCAGTGCAGGAGCAGCACGGTGGTGCCGGTGCCAGCCACGCGCACGCAGAAGTCGGTCAGCAGCGCCGGGTCGGCGCGGTGCAGGCGCAGGTCCGGATCGCCGAGGCCGGTGTGCAGCTGCAGCGGCATGCCGAGATCGGCAGCGGACCAGAGCAGGAACCGGAGCAGGGCCGGCTCCGCCAGGCGCGGGCCGCCGTCGGGCTGCCATCCGGCGAGCCAGGCGCCGGCCGCGGCGGTGACCTCGCTCGGCGCGGGCCGCGCCGGATCAAGGTCGAGGCCGGCGCGGTAGGCGACCACGGACTTCAGCGCCACCGCGGCGGCCGCCCGATCGACGAGCCGGGCGGCGAACTCGCGGGCGAAGTCGGCCGCGGCGACGCCGCTGGCCGCGACCTGTTCGGCGAGCGACTCGAGCCGCAGCACGGTGTGCACGCCCGCGCCGCTGGCGTCGGCGAGAGGTTCCGGGCCGAGCAGCTCGTCCGCTCGATAGCCGCCGTCGACCAGCAGGTCGGCCACCCGGGCCGCGCGCAGCAGCCGGCGGTTCGCCTCGGAAGCGCCCAGCTCCGCGCGCCGGGCCAGGTAGTCCGCCGGCGCTGCCCGCGGTGGCAGGCCGAGGGCGGGGGCGCACCAGCGCCGGACCGCGAGACCGAGCTGGGTGTCGAACGTGCTCCCGCCCGCGGCGGTGGGGTCGTGCGCCTCGGTGAGCAGTGCCTCGAACGCGGGCCGGTCCAGGTCCGCGCCGGTCACGCTGTGGCAGTGATGGTCGACCAGCCGCAGGCCGCTCAGCACGTCGCCCGCGCCCATCGGCCGGTCAGTACCTCCACCGCGTCGCCGCCACGACCTCCTCCGGCGACGCGCGGGCGAACAGCGCGACCTCGGCACGGCGGACATCGGCGAACGCCTCGTACAGCTGCTCACCCATCGCCTGGCGCAGCACGTCGGACCGCGCCAGGTGCGCCAGCGCGGCGTCCAGGCTCTGCGGCAGCCTCGCCACCCCGCGGCGGGCCAGCTCGTTGGACCGGCCGGCCGGATCGCCCGTGACCTCGTCCGGCAGCCGGAGGCCCTTGTCCACAGTGGCCAGGCCGGCCGCGAGCAGCGCGCCCACCACGAGGTACGGGTTCGCGCTCGGGTCGAAGCACTTGACCTCCGCGTTGGCGGCGCGGTCGCGCTCACCGGCCGAGCCGGTGACGAAACGCACCGCGGCCTCCCGGTTCTCCCGCCCCCAGCACTGGAAGGCACCGGCCCAGTGAGACGGGACCAGCCGCAGGTAGCTGGCCACGCTGGGCGCGCCGACTGCGACCAGCGCGGGCAGCTCGGCGAGCACGCCGGCGAGGAACGACTCGCCGGCCGCCGTCATGCCGTACGGCCCGTCGCCGCCGGCGAACAGGTTGTCCCCCTCGCGATGCACGCTCAGGTGGACGTGGCCGCCGTTGCCGACCATCCCGGCCACCACCACGGGCGCGAACGACGCGCGCAGGCCGTGCTGCGTCGACACCGCCCGGACCGTCTCGCGCACCACGACCGCCACGTCGGCGGCCGCGAGCGCGTCGGTCGGCTCGACCGACACCTCGAACTGCCCGGGTGCGTACTCGGGGTGCACCTGCAGCACGGGCTGCCCCTCCGCGGCGAGCGCGACGTGCACCGCCCGGCAGTAGTCGGAGAGCTCGACGACCCGGGTCATCCCGTACCCCGGCCCCTGGCAGGCCGGCACGAACCGGCCGTCGGCATCGTCGCCGACCACCCACTCCAGCTCGAACCCCATCCGGACCTCGAACCCGGCCTCGGCGGCGCGCTCGGCGAGCCGCCGCGCGAACAGCCGCTGGCAGCCCGGATGCGCCTCGCCATCCTGGGTGAACCGGTCGACCGGCGCCCACGCCCAGCCCGGCTGCGCGGCCAGCCGGGTCACTCGATCCAGGTCGGGCATGAGTCGCAGGTCACCGTCCGGGCCCCCGCCAGGGGCGATGCTGTCGTCGACCAGGAAGGAGTCGAAGACCGGCGACATGCCGGCGCCCCACGCGGCGGCGCGCTCGAAGCCGACCAGTGGCACGGTCTTGACGCGCGCGATGCCCGCGTTGTCGACGAACGTCAGCGCCACCGCGTCGATCTGCTGGCGACCGAGCGCCGCGACGATCTCGCGCGCCCTGGTCGCCCTGCGGGCGCGCTCGTCCTCGTCCAACCGAAGGGTCGTCTGCACGGCCTCGCCTCCCGCCCAGTCTCCCGATCTCGGACCCGCGCGGTCAATGCGACGGAGTGCGAGAGGATGGCGCGATGGCGAAGGCCCTGTACTCGATGTTCGTGTCGCTCGACGGCTACTACGAGGACTCGGAGGGCAGCATCGGGTTCTCCGCACCGGACGAGGAGATGCACCGGCTGGCGAACGAGCAGGCGCGCGCGGCGTCCGCGTTCCTGTTCGGGCGGCGCATGTACGAGGTGATGGAGGAGCCTTGGACGACGGCCGCGCGCCGGGACGACCTGCCCGCGGTCGAGGCCGAGTTCGCGCAGCTCTACGTGCGCACGCCGCGGTTCGTGTTCTCCGACACGCTCGACAGCGTGCCCGAGGGCGTCCGGCTGGTGCGCAGCGCGGACGCGGTCGCCGAGGTGACCCGGCTGAAGCAGGAGTACGACGGTGAGCTAGACCTCGGCGGCGGCGGCCTGGCCGCCTCGCTGTTGGACCTGATCGACGAGTTCCGGCTGTACGTGATGCCCGTGATCGTGGGTGGCGGCAAGCGGTACTTCCCGGACGGGCGGACGATCGCGCTGCGGCTGGCCGAGTACCGCCCGTTCGCCTCCGGCGCCATGTACCTGCGGTACGAGCGGGCCGACTGACCACACCGGCAGTCAGGCCCAGATCGCGCAGCTGAGGCCGTCGGAGAAGGTCTCCGGCGGGTCGGGCATCGGCCGGGCCTCGTCGCGGACGACCCGGCGAGCGGTCCACGCGGCGGCGGCCGCGTCGAGCACGTCGTCCACCGCGGCGCCGTGGCCGGCGACGCCGAGGTCGTCCGGGATCGTCATGCCGGCCTCGGCGAGCAGCCGGCGCCGCAGCATGGCTCCGGCCCAGGTAGATTTCCGCGCCCCGACCGGTCCGCCGGCGAGCGTCGCGAAGCTCACCTCAGGATGCGCCTCGACGATCCGCAGGCGCGACTGGCGGACGTACCGCTCGACCTGGAACAGCTTCGGCCGCAGGCCGAACGCCTGACGCGATACCCCCGCCTCTGTGGCGGCCCGGTTGATCGCAAGCGCCGAGACATAGTCGGGTGCCTCCATCGACGCCCGGACCGGGGTCATGAACACCGACGCCCACCGCGGGCCGACCGCGGCGCGGGCCAGCACGTCGGCGCGGCGTCGCCCGGCGTCCGGCAGGCCGATCGGCATGTCGACGGCCACCACGTCCAGCGGCCCCTCGGCCTGCACGGCGGCGATCAGCGACTCGAACTCGCCGGCGACGTAGGCGTGTGTCGACTGGTCGGCCAGCGCGATCCCGACCCAGCCCGCCGTGCACGCGTCCACGCCGAGCACCCGCTCGGTCATGACGTCACGATCGCCGATGCTCGGCCGCGGTGCGGAGGTGGGTGGCGAGGGCGCTCATGTCCTGCGGGCCGAGGCCGGCCGCTAGCGCGTCGGCGACGACCCGGCGATTCACGCTGGCCTGCTCTATCGGCGCGCCCACCCGCTCGGCCAGCCGCGCGATGAGGTCGAGGTCCTTCGCCACCAGGTCGAGGCTGAACGCCACCGGTGTCTCGCCGGGGCGCTGGAACGCCTCCCGCTTGTACAGCACGAACGGGGCGGCCACCGCGCTCGCCGCGAAGACCTCGTACGCCGCCTCGCGTGGCACGCCGGCGCGCTCGGCCAGCACGAGCGCCTCGGACAGCGCCAGGTTCAAAGCGTGTACCACCGCGTTGACGGCGAGCTTCATCGCGGCGCCGGCGCCGGAGGGTCCGAGGTGGAGGATCCGGGTGGCCAGCGCCTCCAGCACCGGCCGGGCGGTCTCCAGCGCCGCCGGGTCGCCGCCGACCATGACCGTGAGCTGGCCCTTCTCCACCAGCGGCACGCTGCCGGAGACCGGGCTGTCCAGCAGCGTCGCACCCCGGTCCTCGACGAGCGGCCGGATCGCGTGCACGGTCTCGGGATCGATCGTGGAGGTCTCCAGCACGACCGCGCCGGGCCGCAGGCCGGCCACGAGGCCGTCCGCTCCCCGGTATGTCGCCTCGACCGCGGCGTCGTCGGCCAACGACGCGACGACGACATCGGCACGCGCGGCCGCGTCCCGCGCGCTGCCCGCGACCGCGGCCCCGAACCGGTCCGCGACCGCCTGCGCGGTCGCCCGGCTGCGGTTGTAGACGGTCACGGCGAAGCCGGCAGCGCAGAGCCGGCCGACCATAGCCGCGCCCATCCGGCCGACCCCGGCGACCGCGACCGCCGGCCGGTGCGGCGAGCCGCCCGGCGCCGTCACGAGTCGATAACCTTTGCGCGCACGGTCGGCGAATTCGAGGCCCGCCCGCGGCGTGCCGCGCCGACGGCACGCGCAAGGATGGTCGGTCCGGGCCGTGCGTTCACGTCAGCAGCCAGCCGCCGTCGACGTAGAGGTCGATGCCGTTGACCGACCGGTTGCGGGTCAGGAAGTCGACCGCGTCCACGATGTCGCGCATCGCCACCATCCGGCCGGTCGGCGTCCGCGCCCGGACCGCCTCCAGCACCTCCGCGGGCTTATCCCTCCACTCGGGACTGTCACCGACGATGCCGGGATGCAGGCCGTTGACCCGGACCGGGGCCAGCTCGACCGCCAGCGTCCGGACCATGCCGACGACGCCGGCGTTCACGGTGGTCACGGTCGCCGACCCGGGATAGGGACGGTCCTTTGCCCGGCCGCCGAAGATGACGATCGAGCCGTCGCGGGCCATCCGCCCGGCCAGCGCGTGGACGACCTCGGTGTAGCCGACCAGCTTCAGCACCACCAGCCGGGTGGCGGCGGCGATGTCGTAGTCGGCGACCGTGTTCCGGTCCCGCTCGATCGCTGCGAGCACGAGGTGGTGCACCTGGTCCACTCCGGACAGCCCGGCGGCGATCTCGTCCGGGCGGCACAGGTCGAAGCCGATGCCTCGGGCGGACCCGCCGATCTCCTTCGCCACGCTCTCGGCGCGCTGGGCGTCCCGACCGGACAGCACGACGGGCTCGCCGCGGTCCGCGAAGTGCTGGGCGACCTCCCGGCCGAGGCCGGACGTGCCGCCGATCACGACCACACTCATCGGTGCTCCTTCTGCAGAACGGACCGCAGGTAGTCCCAGTCTCGCGCGAACCGGTACGAGTGGCGCGCCGGTGGCTGCGGCGCCTGCGTCTCCAGCCAGCGCACCACGCCCGAGCCGACGTTGGTGAACGAGTGCACGCAGCCGACACCCGCCCACGCCACGTCCCCGACGCCGAGCCGGTGGCGTTCGCCGTCGAAGCCGGCCTCGACCTCCCCCTCCAGGATCAGGTACGTCTCCTCGAACGGGTGGTCGTGCGGCCCGGCGACACCATCGGTGGCGTACTGCACCATGAACATCGTCGACAACACGGCACCGAGGTCCGAGTCGACCATCATCTTGACCGTGATCCCGCTGTAGGCCAGCAGCGCGGTGCGCATGCTCGCCGACACCGCCAGCATGTCCTGGGTCTGCTTCGCGACGTCCATGTTGGACGGTTCGATGTGGCCGAACGACCGGGTGCGCGGGTCGCGGACGTCGACCTCGACCGGCGGTGTCGACAGCGGCAGCGGTGGCACCCGGACCGTGTCGTGCCCGTGCCTCGCACGCGGCAGCGGCGCCGCCATCTCCGCCCAGCGTGCGACCTCGTCGCCGCCGCTCCGCCACGCGTGCGCCACACCGACCGGGACCAGCCCGTAGTCTCCTGGGCGGAGCCGGAACGAGCCCTCGGCCGTGTCCAGGAGCGGGGTCCCGGCGAGCACGAAGACGCTCGTCTCGTACGAGTGGACGTGCGCTGGCACCGATCCGCCCGGCTCGAGCTCGCAGATCGAGAAGCCGGTGTGCACCGCGCCGCTCGCCTCGCCGACGACGGGCAGCCGGCGGAGGCCGGTGTCGTCGGCGACCCAGTCGCCCGGCCCGACCTCCGCCGCTCTGTGAACGAGATGGCCGGTCATGCCTGCTTGCGCTGGCGCACCTGGTCGGTGAGGTAGTCACGGGACGCCTCGACCAGCAGCCGGGCCCGGTCCACATCGGCCAGCATCGCGCCGTCCCGCTTGTGCACCACCCCGTCGATGATCACGGTGTCCACGTTGGACACGTCGGCACCGAGGACGACCGCGGAGACCGGGTCAATCACCGGCGCCAGGTTCAGCGCCCGGCCGTCGAGCAGCACGACGTCCGCCTTCTTCCCGGGAGTCAGCGAGCCGGTGCGGTCCTCGAGGCCGGCCACGTGAGCCCCGTTCACGGTGGCCATCGTCAGCATGTCGCGTGCGGTGAGCATGTTCTCCGGGATGCCGGTGTCCGCCTCCCAGCACACCGCGTTCACCCGGGCCCGCTCGGTGCCGAACGCCGACCGCATCTCGGTGAACATGTCCCCCGGCACGGTCGTGACCACGTCGATGGACAGGCTCGGCCGCAGGCCGTACTCGACCGCCTTCATCACCGGCGGCCAGCCGTGCCCCATCTGCACCTCGACCTGCGGCGCGATCGAGATCGTCCCGCCGCTCTCGGCGACCAGCCGCCACTCCTCCTCGCTGAAGTAGCAGCAGTGGATGTATGTGGTGTCCGGGCCGAGCATGCCCAGGCCGGACAGCCGCTGGATCATCCCGAACCGGCCGGCGAGCCGGCCCATCGCAACGTGCACGGTGATCGGGATGCCGAGCCGGCGCGCGGTCTCCCACTCGGTGATCACCACCTCGTCCTGGCAGAAGCCGGGGCCGCGGGTGGCCAGCGCCATCGTGAGCAACCCGCTGTCGGAGGAGAAGTAGGACGACCGGATCCGGGCCACATCATCGGCCGGGATCACCAGCTTGCTCTCGAACCAGTAGTCGGACAGCGACGTGTTGGCGCTGCCGTAGGCGTACTGCGCCCGGATGCCGACCTCCTGCAGCGCCCGGATCGCCGCGTCCGGGTGCTCCGGCGTGTTGTTGATGTGCGACCAGTCCACCAGCGTGGTGATGCCGGCGTTGACGCACTCCAGCGCGCCGGCCAGGTTCGAGGCGTACACGTCGTCGGGCCGGTACAGCGGGGCGAACGTGTCGAGCACCTCGACGAAGTAGTCGTCGAGCGTCGCGTTCGGGGCGCAGCCGCGGATCGCCGACTCCCAGGTGTGGCGGTGGGTGTCCACGAACCCCGGAATCACGATCTTGCCGGTCGCGTCGACGACCTCGGCGTCGGCGCTGATCTCGGGTTCGACGGCGGCGATGCGGTCGTCCTCGATGAGGACGTCGCCGGTGGGCAGGTCCCCGATCGCGGGGTCCATGCTGATCACGCTACCGCCGCGAAGCACCATCCGGTTGGTCATGGCCCGTCCCCTTGCTGCGTGGGTGGTCGCGGTCGGTCAGTAGTCGGCAAGGGACCGGACCGCAGCGGTCACCTTGTCCACGGTCGGGATCACCTGCTGTTCCAGCGAGTCGGCGAACGGCAGCGGCACGCAGGCGGCGGCCACCCGGCGCACCGGCGCGTCCAGCAGCTCGAAGCCCTCATCGGCCACAATGGACGCCACCGTGCCGCCCCAGCCGCCCTGGTAGGGGTTCTCCTCGACGATGACCAGCCGCGACGTGCGCCGCACCGAGCGCAGCACGGTCCGCATGTCGAGCGGGACGAGGCAGCGCAGATCCACCACCTCGGCCGAGGTGCCATCCTCGGCGAGACGCTCGGCCGCGGCCAGCGCCACCGGCACCGTCGAGGCGAGCGCGACGAGCGTGACATCGCGGCCGTCCCGGACCACTGCGGCCTCGCCGAGGTCGATGACGTGGTCCGGCGGCGCGGGCGGACCCTTGCTCGCGAACAGTCCCTTGTGCTCGAAGAAAACCACCGGGTCGTCGCTGCGGATCGCCGCCGCCATCAGCCCGACCACATCGGCCGGCGTGGACGGAGCGGCGATCTTCAGCCCGGGCACGGCGAACGCCCAGTTCTCCACCGCCTGGGAGTGCTGGGCGCCGAAGCCGAGCCCGCCCCCGTTCGCGGTGCGCACGACCAGCGGCACCGTCACCTGACCGCCGGTCATGTAGCGGACCTTCGGGATCTCGTTCGCCAGATAGTCCCAGCAGCAGGCAAGGAAGTCGGAGAACATGATCTCGGCGATCGGCCGCATCCCGGTCATCGCGGCACCCATCGCCGCGCCCACGATCGCCTGCTCGGAGATCGGCGTGTCCCACACCCGGTCCGGGCCGAACTCGGCGAACAGCCCGACCGTGGTCTTGAACACGCCCTCCGCCGCGCCGATGTCCTCGCCCAGGCACACCACCGACGGATCGCGACGCATCTCGCGGGCAATGCCCTCGGCGACCGCCTCCCGATAGGTGACGTCAGTCACGAGGCGGCCCTCGCCGCGAGCACACAGCAGGAGCGCAGCGGCGCGGGCCGCCGGGCCGGCACAGTGATCACGTCCGCCATGCCGAACCCCCGTCCGCCCACACGTCGGTGAACGCATCCGCGGGATCGGGCTCGGGCGCGGCCTTCGCCGCGGCGACGGCGGCGTCGACCTCGGCCGCGGCCCGGGCGTCCGCCTGCGCGACCGCGTCGGCGGGCACCCCGAGCGACCCCAGGCGGGCGCGGGTCACGTCGAGCGGATCGCGCTGCAGCCACTGCTCGACCTCGTCCGCCGGGCGGTACGTTGCCTTGTCGGTCCGGCTGTGCCCGAAGTGCCGGTACGTCTGCGCCTCCAGGATCGTCGGCCCGTCGCCGCCGCGGGCCCGTTCCGCCGCCCGCGCCACCGCATCGTGCACGACCACCACGTCGTTGCCGTCGATGACCTCGGCCGGCAGGCCGTACGACTGGGCCCGGTCGGCGGCTGGGTTGGCGACCGCGGTGACCGCGCCGATCGGCGTGTACTCCATGTAGAAGTTGTTCTCGCAGACGAACAGCACGGGCAGCCGCCAGACCGCGGCGAGGTTCAGCGTCTCGTGGAACGCGCCGATGTTCGTCGCGCCGTCGCCGAAGAAGGCGACCGCGACCTGGCCGGTGCCGCGTAGCTTCGCCGACCAGGCGGCACCCGCGGCCATCGGCAGGTGCGCGCCGACGATCGCGTACGAGCCGAGCATCCCGCTGGCCGCCTTCGTCAGGTGCATCGAGCCGCCCTTGGCCCGGCACACCCCGGTCGCCTTGCTCATCAACTCGGCCAGGCACTCCTCCGCGGTCGCGCCGCGGGCCATCGCGTGGTGGTGCCCGCGGTAGGTGGCGAACACATAGTCGTCGTCGCGTAGCGCCGCGCTGGCGCCGACCGCGACGGCCTCCTGGCCCGCGGCCAGATGCGTGGTCCCCTTCACCTGGCCGCTCATGAACATGTCGTACGCGGCCTGCTCGGCCCGCCGGATCACGGCCATCTGCTCGTACAGACGCAGCAGCCTATCGGCGTCCAATGTGGACCGGACCTGGTCGGCGCTGACCGTCATCGACCGCCCCCGGCCGCCTGCCGGCCCGTGCCGGCCGCCGTGTTGAGGTGCGACTGGGACTCCCGCAGCGTGTCGAGCTCGCCGCCGACCGTCCAGTACTTGCGCCCGGCCACCAGCAGCTCCTCCGCCGGGAACTTGGTGATGACCTCGCACCCGTCCGCGGTGACCACCACCTCCTCCTCGATCCGCGCCGCGGACCACCCGTCGGCCGCGGGCCAGTAGGTCTCCAGCGCGAAGACCATGCCCTCCTCCAGCGTCTCGGGGTGATCCAGCGACACCAGCCGGCTGAAGATGGGCTTCTCCCAGATGGACAGTCCGACCCCGTGCCCGTACTGCAGGGCGAACGCCGCCTCCTCGTCGGCGAAGCCGAACTCCTCGGCGCGCGGCCAGAGCGAGACGATGTCGGCCGTCGTCGCGCCCGGCTTGACGGTCGCGATCGCCTGGTCCATGTACTCGCGGCACCGCGTGTACGCGTCCCGCTGGGCCACCGACGCGCTGCCCACCGCGAACGTTCGGTAGTAGCAGGTGCGGTAGCCGAGGTGGCTGTGCAGGATGTCGAAGAACGCCGGGTCTCCGGGCCGGATCAACCGGTCACTGTAGACATGCGGGTGCGGCGAGCAGCGCTCGCCGGAGATCGCGTTCACCCCCTCGACGTACTCGCTGCCGAGGTCGTACAGGGTCTTGCTGACCAGCCCGACGCACTCGTTCTCGCGCACGCCCGGCCGCAGGAACGCGTACAGCTCCTCGTAGGCCGCGTCGACCATCGCGCACGCCTGGCTCAGCAGGGTGATCTCGTCGCGGGTCTTGATCCGCCTGGCCTCCAGGAAGGTCTGCTGCCCGTCGACGACGTCGAGGCCCTCTGCCCGCAGCGCGGCGAGCACCGGCATCTCGATGATGTCGACGCCGACCGGCGCCCCGGCCAGGTCGTGCGCGCCCAGCTCGCGGGCGACCTTTGCGGCGACCTCCTCGGCGATGCCGGCGCGCGGGTGGAACGCGCCGCGGAGGGTGGAGATGCCGGCGGGGGCACGGCCGGCGCCCAGCCACGGGTTGTACATCTGGTGGTGCCGGGCCGCGGACCCGAAGTCCCACACGATCGGCTCGCCGCCGCGCGGCAGCACGGCGAACCGGATCAGCTTGTCCATCGCCCACGTGCCGATGTGGGTCGACGTCATGTACCGGATGTTGGAGAAGTCGAACGTGAGCAGCGCGCCGAGGTCGGACGCGTCGAGAGCGGCCCGCAGCCGGGCGAGCCGCTCGCCGCGGAGCCGGTCGAGGTCGACCCGCTCCTCCCAGTCGACGGCATTCGGTCCGAACGTACGAATCGCCATCGCCCCACCTCGCTGTGCGGGAGCCGGGTCGTCGTGCGTCCGCACTTTACAACCGCGGGTCGCACTGTCAAGAGCCGCTGAACGTTCAGCGAGCATGTACAGTGCGGCCCGTGCCGGTTGTTACGCCGTCCGTTCCCGCGGTGGGTCACCGCCTCCGCCGGGCGCGGGTCGGCCGTGGAGTCAGCCTGCGCGCGCTGGCCCGCGAGGTCGGCGTCTCGGCGAGCCTCATCTCGCAGATCGAGACCGGCAAGAGCCAGCCGTCGGTGAGCACCCTGTACGCGATGACCTCCGCGCTCGGCATCTCCGTCGAGCACGTGTTCGCCGACCAGCCGGCCGCGGTGGAGCCCGAGCCGGAGCCCACCGTGCCGGCCGGCGGGGTGACCAACGGCGGCCTGCTGGACGTGCTGGGCTCGGCCCGCGGTCACCGGTTCGGCCCGCTGGTCCGGCCCGGCCAGCGGCAGGTGCTCGCGCTGGACTCGGGCGTCACGTGGGAGCGGCTCGGGCACCTCCCGGAGACGCACGTCGACTTCCTGCTCATCACGTACGAGCCGGGCGGCACGTCCTCCAGCTCGGGGCTGCTGATGCGGCACTCCGGCTCCGAGTACGGCTACCTGCTCTCCGGCGAGCTCGTGCTGACGCTCGGGTTCGAGGAGCATCGCCTGGGCCCGGGCGACTCGATCTGCTTCGAGTCGACCCGGCCACACCGCTACCGCAACGAGGGCAGCCAGCCGGCCGTCGGTGTCTGGTTCGTGGTCGAGCCGGCCTGAGCAGGGCCGTCGCCCGCCCGATACCGTGCCCGCATGCGGGTGCTGCTGATGGGTGCGCCGGGTTCGGGCAAGGGCACCCAGGGGACGCGAATCGCGGAGCATTTCGGCATCGCCCACATCTCCAGCGGTGACCTGCTGCGCGAGCATGTCGCCCGGAACACACCGCTTGGCCAGGTGGTGCGCGGCTACCTCGAGCGCGGCGACCTGGTCCCGGACAGCGTGATGATGGACATGCTGCGCAAGCCGGTGGTCGCCGCGAGCATGGCCGGTGGCTACGTGCTGGACGGGTTTCCGCGGACGGTCGAGCAGGCCGAGGCGGCCTATGTGATCGCCCGCGAGCTCGGCGTCGCGGTCCAGGTGGCGGTCTACCTCGCGGCGCCCAAGGAGGAGCTGATCCGCCGGCTGCTCGCCCGCAAGCGCGGCAACGAGGACACCGAGGCGATCATCGCCCACCGGATCGAGGTGTTCGAGCGGCACACGCTCCCGATGGTCGACTACTACGCCGAGCGCGAGAAGCTCGTCACGATCAACGGTGCCCGGCCGCCGGACGAGGTCACTTGGTCGATCCGGGTCCAGCTCGAGCAGGCGCTGCGCCAGCTCCGCCCGTGACCGGCGCCCGCAGGGTCAGCCGTCAGCCGCGGCCGAGCAGAGCGCCGCCGTTGACCTGCAGGATCTGGCCGGTGACGTGCGAGGCAGCGGGTGAGACCAGCCAGCGTACGGTCTCCGCGACATCCTCCGGTCGTCCGGGCCGGCCGGTGAGCGTCTGTCCGATGAGGACCTCGCGGCGCTGTTCGGTCATCCGGTGACCGAAGAACTCGGTGCCCTCCACGTATCCGGGCGCCACCACGTTCGCGGTGCCGCCGTCGCCGAGCCCGGCCGCGAGGCTGTAGGTCCAGGCGTGCAGCGCCGCCTTCGCCGCGCCGTACGACCCGCCGCCGCGCAGGGCCGCGATCGAGCTGAGGTTCACCACCCGAGCGCCGGGGCGTCGCAGGTGCGGCAGGGCCGCGGTGGTGAGCAGGACCGCAGTGAGCACGTTGAGCCGCCACTCGTCCTGCCACTCCGCGGCGACCTCGGCGAGCGAGCCGGCGGGCAGGGGTGAGGTGCCGCCGGCGGCGTTCACCACCGCGTCGACCGTCTCGCCGGCGAGGTCGCGGGCCTGCCCGACGGCGCGCTCGACCTCGCCCGGATCGGACAGATCGGCCCCGACTGCGTCGATCCGGCCGCCGGCGGCGGCAACCGCCTCGACCGTCTCACCGAGCCGCTGCGCGCGGCGGCCGAAGACGACGACGTGGAAACCGTCGCCGGCGAGCGACTCGGCCACCGCCCGCCCGATGCCGGAGCCACCGCCGGATACGTACGCCACGCCGGTCACGTGAGCACCTTATGCGGGCTCGCGCCGGGTTTCGCCCCAATTTCGCACGCGTGATCGTCCGGCGATCTGGGTACCTTGCCGCTGAACCGTTGGCGGTCTCGGCGCGTCATACGAAGCGTCGAGGAGGTGTCGACATGGCTGGCAACGTGGCCGGGCTGCTGTTGTTGCTCCTGTGGTGTGGCGCGATCGGCCTGCGCATGCTCAACCCGCGGAGGTCCCTGCTCGGCCGAGTCGGCGCCGCGCGTCCTCGACGTCCATCCCGTGCAGGCGCAGCAGGTTCTCGCCGAGGATCTTCCGCTTTGCCTGGTCGGTGAGCTGCGGGTAGCCGTATCCGTCGCACAGGTCCTGCGGGATCGAGAAGTCCATGAACGCGCGCAGTGCCCACTGTGGATGGAAGATCGGCGCCTCGCTGCCGTACACGATCTTGTCCTCGCCACACCAGAACAGCAGCTTGCCGAGGATCTCGGCGAACATCCGGGGCGCCCGCACCAGGAAGTTGATCGTGGCAGCGAGCGAGGCGTAGAGGTTCGGGTAGCGAATCAGCTGCCAGCACGTCTCGTCCAGGAACGGCAACCCGACGTGGAAGATGACGAAGTTGATGTCGGGGAAGTTGGCAGCCGCGCCGTCCATGTCCCAGGTCTGGGTGTGCTCGATGGGCTGCGGCCCGAGCGGCACGCCCTTGTGCACGCCGATGAGATTGACGCCGAGCTCCCGCGCCTTCTCGAACACCGGGAATGCGATCTGCGGGTCGTCCATCCGCCATGGGAACGGCGTGCCGTAGTCGTAGCGCACGTTGTAGAACTTGAACGCGCGGGCGTTGAACTCGCCGACCTGACGCTCCATCAGGTCCAACGCCTTCCGGCCCTCCAGCGGGTTCACCGACCCCCAGAACAGCGTCCTGTCGGGATCCCGCGCGGCCAGCTCGGCGCACTCCTCCCAGGGCGAGAGCCCGTCCCGGAACAGGTCGGTCAGCGGCAGCGGCATCGCCACCAGCATGTCGGTGTCGGACTGGTCGTAGACCATTTCCCGGATCTCGCCGATCGTCCACTGCCGGAGGAACTCCTCGGCCGGCATGACGGTCTCGCCCTCAGGGGTGAGCGTCGCGTGGAAGGCGTACAGGTGGTTCTGGAACATGCGGCCCGGGTCGCCGAGCGCGTTCTTCGGATCGAAGTTGAACGGATGGGCGACCCCGTCGAAGACGAACGCGTCCCTGATCATGGCTCCTCCTCGTTCCGGCGACCGGCGGCGAGGCGCCCGGCTCGGACGGCCGAGGCACCCGGCCAGTGCTCGGCGACGTAGCGGCCCCGGTCCGGCACGGCCCTCGGGTCGGGAAGGAACCGCAGCACGCGGCGCGCCGCCGGGGACAGCCGGTCGGTCGTCCACGGCTCGTCCCAGACGACCTCGACGTCGGCGGTGTCGATGCCGGGCAGCGCCTCGACCCGCTCGCGCACCTCGGTCAGCACCCGCGCCGCGAACGGGCACCAGCCCGATGTGAGCATCAGCTCGACCCGGGCCCGGCCGTCGGCGCCGACCACCGCGGAGCGGACGATCCCCATGTCCACCACCGAGATGCCCTTGTCCCGGCAGCACGGGTCGTACACGTCGCGCAGGCTGTCGAGCACGTCAGGTGCGTCGATGGGGTCCACGCGCCCCTCCCGGCCGGCCTCGTCGCCTGCCCCGGACGCTCGCACCGATCTGTTGCCGGCGCAAGAGCCCAGCCGCCGCGGCTCAGCCGACGCGCGTCGGGAGGCCGAGCCGGTTGGCGGCATGATGCCGGTCCGTCCGGATGCGGCCGAGATGGGGGTTCCTATCCTGCGGTCATGGACGGGGCGGACATGCGGCGGCGAGTCACCGAGGCGCGGGTGGGCCGGCTGGCGACGGTCACCCCGGACGGCGGCCCGCACCTCGTACCGGTCTGCTACGTCCTGCTCGCCGCGCCCGGTGGTGGCGATGTGGTCTACAGCGCCGTCGACCACAAGCCGAAGCGCGGCGGCCGGCTGCAGCGAATCGCCAACATCGAGGCAACCGGGCGGGCCAGCCTGCTCGTCGACGCCTACGACGAGGACTGGTCGAGGCTGTGGTGGATCCGCCTGGACGGCCGCGGCCGCGTCGTCACGGACCCGGCCGAGGCCGGTCGCGCGGTCGACGCGCTCGTCGCCAAGTACCGGCAGTACGCCGACCGGCGGCCGGACGGGCCGGTGATCGCCGTCGACGTGACCCGGTGGAGCGGCTGGTCAGGAGCCTGACTCGGCGCCGGGTTCGCGCGGCGCGCGCGAGACCAGCTCGTGCACCAGGCCGTACTCGACCGCGTCGGCGGCCGGCAGGAACAGGCCCGCGCTCAGGTCGGCGGCGACCTTGTCGATGGTCTGCCCGCAGGCCTGGGCGAGATGCCGGCGCAGGTACCCGAGCTGGTGCTCGTGCTGCGCCACCCGGCCGGCGATCTGCTCGGCGGTGCCCTCGGTGTGCAGGTGCGGTTCGCGGAGCTGGAACGCGCTGTGCGGGTGGGCCAACCGCCGGCCGGCCGACGCGTACACCGCCACCGCCGGCCCGCCGACGACACCGCCGGCGATCGCCTGCACCGGCACGCGCAGCAGGTCGACGGTCTCGGCCAGCATGATCGCGGCGTCCAGGTCGCCGTCCCGGCAACTGAGGTGCAGCTGGACCGG
>JBKOXW010000181.1:0-6882 GCA_046744115.1 Actinomycetota bacterium
AGCTGCCGGTGACGTACGTCTGGACGCACGACTCGGTCGGGCTCGGCGAGGACGGCCCGACGCACCAGCCGGTCGAGCACCTGTCGGCGCTGCGCGCCATCCCGGGCCTGGACGTGGTGCGCCCGGCCGACGCGAACGAGACCGTGGTCGCCTGGCGGACGATCCTGGAGCACACCGACCGGCCGGCCGGGCTGTGCCTGACCCGGCAGAACGTGCCGACCTTCGACCGCGCCGAGCTGGCTTCGGCCGAGGGCGTCGCGCGCGGCGGCTACATCCTGGCCGAGGCGTCGAACGGGCAGCCGCGGGTGATCCTCATCGGCACCGGCTCGGAGGTGCAGCTCGCCGTCGAGGCCCGGACCCGGCTGGAGGCCGAGGGGGTGCCCACCCGGGTCGTCTCGATGCCGTGCGTCGAGTGGTTCGACGCCCAGGACGAGGCGTACCGGCAGCAGGTTCTGCCGACCGGGATCAAGGCCAGGGTCAGCGTCGAGGCCGCGGTCGCGCAGAGCTGGCATCGGATCGTCGGCGACCACGGCGAGTGCGTCAGCCTGGAGCACTTCGGCGCGAGCGCCAACTACAAGGTGATCTTCGAGCAGTTCGGGTTCACGCCGGATCGGGTCGTCGCCGCCGCGCACGCCAGCCTGGAACGGGTCGGGCTGATCACGGGTACCACCACCGGGACCTAGAAGGGGGTCTCCCCATGTCCGACGCACTCGCCGACCTCTCCGCCGCGGGCGTCGCCATCTGGCTGGATGACATCTCCCGCGACCGGCTGGCCACCGGCAACCTGGCCCATCTCGTCCGCGACCGGCACGTGGTCGGCGTCACCAGCAATCCGACGATCTTCGCCAGGGCGCTGGAGAAGGGCACGGCCTACGACGAGCAGCTCCGCGACCTCGCCCTGCGCGGTGTCGACGTCGGCGAGGCGGTGCGCGCGATCACCACGTACGACGTCCGGTGGGCGTGCGACGTGCTGCGGCCGACCTACGATCGCACCGACGGGGTCGACGGCCGGGTCTCGATCGAGGTCGATCCGCGCATCGCGCACGACACCGCCCGCACGGTGGCCGAGGCGAAGGCGCTGTGGTGGCTGGTGGACCGGCCGAACCTGTTCATCAAGATCCCGGCCACGATCGAGGGGCTGCCGGCGATCACCGAGACGCTCGCCGCCGGGATCAGCGTCAACGTCACGCTGATCTTCTCCCTGGACCGGTACGACGCGGTGATGGACGCGTTCATGGCCGGCCTCGAGCAGGCCAAGGCGAACGGCCACGACCTGGCTCGGATCGGCTCGGTCGCCTCGTTCTTCGTCTCCCGCAACGACACCGAGACCGACAAGCGGCTGGACAAGATCGGCACGGACGAGGCCCGCGAGCTGCGCGGCCAGGCGGCGATCGCCAACGCACGGCTGGCCTACCAGCGCTACCAGCGGGCGTTCGACACCGACCGGTGGCGGGCCCTGGCCGCGGCCGGCGCGCACCCGCAGCGTCCACTGTGGGCGTCCACCGGCGTGAAGGATCCGACCTACGACGACACCCGGTACGTCGTCGAGCTCGTCGCGCCCGGCACGGTGAACACGATGCCGGAGGCCACCCTGGACGCGGTGGCCGACCACGGCCGGATCCGCGGCGACACGGTCACCGGCGCGTACGAGGATGCGCAGCGGGTGCTCGATCGGCTGGAGGCGCTCGGGATCTCGTACGCCGACGTGGTGCAGGTGCTCGAGGACGAGGGCGTGAAGAAGTTCGAGGACTCGTGGACCGAGCTCATCGAGACGGTGTCCGGCCAGCTGCGGCTGGCCGCCGGGCAGCTGGGGGGCGGGCGATGACCGAGGCCGGCACCCCACCGGACCCCCGGCTGGCGAAGGCCAGAAGCGCGCTGACCGAGAAGGCGGTCGCCGCCGACGTGCCCGGCCGGCTCGCGGCCAAGGACGCCACGCTGTGGGGGCCGGCGGCGGAGCCGGAGGCGAGCATCCGGCTGGGTTGGCTGGACCTGCCGGAGACGTCCCGGCCGCTGCTCGCTCGCCTCGCCGAGCTCGCCGCCGAACTGCGCGGCGAGGATCTGGACCACGTGGTGCTGGCCGGCATGGGCGGGTCGTCGCTCGCGCCGGAGGTGATCACGCGGACGGCCGGGGTCGAGCTGACCGTGCTGGACACCACCGACCCGGGCCAGGTCCGGGCCGCGCTGGCGCACCGGCTGGACCGCACCGTCGTCGTGGTCAGCTCGAAGTCCGGCGGCACGGTCGAGACCGACAGCCACCGGCGGGCATACCGGCAGGCGTTCCTCGACCACGGGCTGACCGAGGACGAGGCCGGCCGGCGGATGATCGCGGTCACCGACCCGGGCTCGCCGCTGGAGCAGGCGGCCAAGGACGAGGGCTTCCGGGAGGTCTTCCTCGCCGACCCGAACGTCGGCGGCCGGTACAGCGCGCTGACCGCGTTCGGCCTGGTGCCGTCGGTGCTCGCCGGCGCGGACGGTGCCGCGCTGCTGGACCAGGCCGCTGCGCTGGCGCCCCGGCTGGGCTCGGCCGAGGACGACCCGGCGTTCGACCTCGGCGTCACGCTCGGCGCCGGCCACGGGGTGGGCCGGGACAAGGTGGTCCTCGCCGACGTCGATTCCGGGCTCCCCGGCTTCGGCGACTGGGCCGAGCAGCTCATCGCGGAGTCGACCGGCAAGCTCGGCCGCGGGCTGCTCCCGGTCGTGGTGGAGGGGCCGCGCGCCCCCGGCACCGAAGGCGACGATGTGCTGCTGGTCACCGTCGGCGAGGCGGTCCCGCAGGCCGCGGCGTCGAGCTCGGGTCCGCTCGGCGCCCAGTTCCTGGCCTGGGAGTACGCCATCGCCGTCGCCGGCTGGGCGCTTGGCATCAATCCGTTCGACCAGCCGAACGTGGCCGAGTCGAAGGAGAACACGAGCCGGATCCTGGCCGGCGGGCTGCCGGCAGAGACGCCCGCGTTCCGGCACGGCGCGATCGAGGTCTTTGGCGACCCGGCGCTGCTCGCCGGCGCGACCAGGCCCGCGGCCGCGGTGCACCGGCTGGTCGACGCGATCGGCGACCACGGTTACCTCGCCGTGATGGCGTATCTGGACCGGCACGCCGACGCCAGCGCGGCCGACCTGCGCGCGGTGCTCGCCCGCGTCACCCCGCACGCGGTGACGTTCGGCTGGGGCCCGCGGTTCCTGCACTCGACCGGGCAGTACCACAAGGGTGGGCCGCCGGTCGGCGTCTTCCTGCAGATCACCGGCGCGGTGACCGACGACCTGCCGGTGCCCGGCATGCCGTACACGTTCGGCACCCTGCAGGCGGCGCAGGCCGCCGGCGACCGGCAGGCGCTCGCGGCGCGCGGCCGGCGGGTGCTCCGGCTGCACCTCACCGACCGGGCCGCCGGCCTCGGCGAGCTGCTGGAGTCCCTCCCCGACCGGGAGGAGCCGGCGCCATGAGGCACGTGCCGCTCGACGCGCCGCACCGGAACCCGCTGCGGGACCCGCGGGACCGCCGGCTGCCGCGGGTGCCCGAGCCCTGCGCGCTCGTGGTCTTCGGGGTGACCGGGGACCTCGCCCGCAAGAAGCTCATCCCGGCGGTGTACGACCTGCACAGCCGCGGGCTGCTGCCGACCGACTTCGTGCTCGTCGGCTTCGCCCGCCGGGACTGGGACGACGGCGACTTCGAGGAGGTCGCCCGGGAAGCGGCCCGCGACCATGCCCGCACGCCATGGCGGGACGACGTGTGGGCGCGGCTGATGGGCAACGTGCGGTTCGTACCGGGGACGTTCGACGACGACAACGCGTTCGACCGGCTCGCCCGGACCCTCGACGAGATGCGGGACGCGCGCGGTATCAAGGGCAACGCCGCGTTCTACCTGTCCATCCCGCCGGACCAGTTCCCGACCGTCCTCAAGCAGCTCGAGCGCACCGGCCTGGCCGACAACGACAAGTCCGGCGGCTGGCGGCGGGTCGTGGTGGAGAAGCCGTTCGGGCATGACCTGGCCAGCAGCCGCGAGCTGAACGACCTGGTCGACCACGTGTTCACGGCCGACGACGTGTTCCGCATCGACCACTACCTCGGCAAGGAGACCGTCCAGAACATCCTGGCGCTGCGCTTTGCGAACATGCTGTTCGAGCCGGTCTGGAACGCCAACTACGTCGACGCCGTGCAGATCACGATGGCCGAGGACGTCGGCATTGGCACCCGGGCCGGCTTCTACGACAAGACCGGCGCGGCCCGCGACGTGATGCAGAACCACCTGTTCCAACTCCTCGCGCTGACCGCGATGGAGGAGCCGGTCGAGTTCACCCCGGACGCGATCCGCACCGAGAAGCTCAAGGTGCTGCGCGCGATCGCGCTGCCCGACGACCTGTCCGCGTACGCCCTGCGCGGCCAGTACACCCAGGGCTGGCTGGCCGGCGAGCGCGTCGTCGGCTACCGGCAGGAGAAGAACGTGCTGCCCGACTCGCGCACCGAGACCTACGCCGCGGTGCGGCTCGGGGTGGAGACCCGCCGGTGGGCGGGTGTCCCGTTCTACCTGCGGGCCGGCAAGCGGCTGCCGCGGCGGGTGACGGAGATCGCGGTGTCGTTCAAGAAGGCGCCGCACCTGCCGTTCTCCCACACCGACACCGAGGAGCTGGGGCACAACCAGCTGGTCATCCGGGTGCAGCCGGACGAGGGGATCACGCTGCGGTTCGGGTCGAAGGTGCCGGGCAGCACGATGGAGGTCCGGGACGTGGCGATGGACTTCCTGTACGGGGAGGCGTTCACCGAGTCCAGCCCGGAGGCGTACGAGCGGCTGGTGCTCGACGTGCTGATTGGCGACGCGACCCTGTTCCCGCGCAACGACGAGGTGGAGGCGTCCTGGGTGGTGATCGACCCGCTGGAGGAGTTCTGGGCCGACCAGACACCGGCGTTCTACCGGGCGGGCGAGTGGGGGCCGCGGGAGGCCGACGAGATGCTGGCCCGTGACGGCCGGCGCTGGCGGCGGCCATGACGACCCTCTGGGATACCACCGGCACTGCGGTGGTCAAGGCGTTGGCGGCGGAGCGGCGCACCGGCGGCGCGGTCATGTCCGGCCTCGCGCTCACGCTGGTCGTGGTCGCCGACGAGCAGGGCGTGGCGGAGGCGGAGGCGGCCGCCACGACGGCGGCGTCCCGGCACCCGTGCCGGCTGCTCATCGTCATCCGGCGGCAGGTCGATGCGCCCGTCCCGCGGCTGGACGCCGAGGTGCTCATCGGCGGCCGGCTCGGTCCGGGCGAAGCCGTGGTCATGCGCATGTACGGCCGGCTCGGGCTGCACGCGGAGTCGGTGACGCTGCCGCTGCTGGCGCCGGACGCTCCGGTCGTCACCTGGTGGCACGGCGAGCCGCCGGACCGGATCGCGCACGACCCGCTCGGCGTGTTCGCCGAGCGCCGGATCACCGACGTGGCCCGCGCCGCGGACCCGGTCGCGGCGCTGCGGCAGCGGGCCGAGGACTACGCCGCGGGCGACACAGACCTGTCCTGGACCCGCACGACGGCGTGGCGGGCGCTGCTCGCGTCCGCGTTCGACACCGTGCGGGCCACGGCGACCCGGGCGGTCGTGCACGGCAAGCCGGACAACACCGCCGCGCTGCTGTTCGCCGGATGGCTGTCGGCGCGGCTGGGGCTGCGGGTGCCGGTCGAGCCGGCGACGTCGGGCCGGGACGGCAGCGGCGGCACCTCCGGGGTTACCGTCGACTTCGACGACGGCGGGTCGCTGGCGGCGGTCCGCGGCGACGGCCACCACGTGCGGCTGCGTCGCGACGGCCAGGCGGACAGCGTGATCGCGGTGCCGGAGCGCCCGCTCGGCGACCTGCTCGCCGAGGAGCTGCGCCGGCTGGACGCGGACCAGCCCTACGCGGAGGCCCTCGGCGCCGCGACCGGGATCGCCGGGCTGACCAGCCGGCCCGGGCATCGCGTGCACATCTGGCGCGACCCGGCCGAGGCGAAGGCCGCCGACGCGGCTGCCGGTGAGCCCACCGAGAACGGGCCGGTGAACGCCGACCGGCGGCCGGGGTGAGCACGCCGGAGGTCGTCGTCCATGCCTCCGCCGACCTGCTGTCGAAGGCGGTCGCGGCCCGGCTGGTGACCCGGCTGGTCGACGCGCAGGCCGCCCGTGGCAGCGCCTCGGTGGTGCTCACCGGCGGCGGGATCGGCATCGCGGTGCTCCGCGAGCTGCGCGACAACCCGGCCCGCGACGCAGTCGACTGGCACCGCGTGGATGTGTGGTGGGGAGACGAGCGGTTCGTGCCGGCCGGCGACCCGGAGCGGAACGACCGGCAGGCCCGCGAGGCGCTGCTCGACCCCGTGCCGCTCGACACGGACCGTGTCCATCCGTTCCCGGCGGCGGACGGACCGCTCGGCAGCGACCCGGAGGCGGCGGCGGCGTGGTACGCGGCAGAGCTCGCCGCGCACGCCCGGCCCGAGGATCACGGCGACGTCCCGCGCTTCGACGTGCTCCTGCTCGGGGTCGGCGACGACGGGCACATCGCGTCGATCTTCCCGGAGTCGCCGGCCACCTACGAGGAGCGCAGCGTGGTCGCGGTGCGCGGGGCGCCGAAGCCGCCGCCGATCCGGCTGACGCTCACGTTCCGCGCGATCGCCGCGGCGACCGAAGCGTGGCTGGTCGTGTCCGGAGCCGCCAAGGCGCCGGCGGTCGCGCTGGCGCTCGGCGGCGCCGGCCCCGTGCAGGTGCCCGCCGCCGGAGCGCGCGGGCGAATGCGCACGCTCTGGCTGCTCGACCGGGCAGCGGCGAGCCGGCTACCGGCCGGCCTGTCCCGCCTCCCCCTGGCATAACCCGCCACCGGCGACGACGAGAACGCCGCCGATCCGGCAAGGCCGCAGGAGGAAGCCGGTAGGGTCCTACCGGCGACGACGAGA
>JBKOXW010000332.1:0-5022 GCA_046744115.1 Actinomycetota bacterium
CCGGCACCACCCGAGCCAGCCCGCCGAACCGGCGCATGTTGACCTCGTCGTTCATGCCGTGCTGCACCGAGCCCGCGCCGAGGAACAGCCCGGCCTTGAAGAAGCCGTGAGTGAGCAGGTGCAGGATGCCCAGCGCGTACGCACCGCCACCGAGCCCCACGGCGAGGAACATGTAGCCGATCTGGCTGACCGTCGAGTAGGCGAGCACCCGCTTGATGTCGTCCTTGGCGCAGCCGATGATGCACCCGTACAGCAGGGTCAGCGCGCCGACGATGACGACGGCGAGCTGCGCGGTGGGCGCCGCGTCGAAGATCGGGTTGGACCGCGCGATGAGGTAGACCCCGGCGGTGACCATCGTCGCCGCGTGGATCAGCGCGGAGACCGGCGTGGGGCCCTCCATCGCGTCCGGAAGCCAGGCCTGGAGCGGGATCTGGCCGGACTTGCCGCACGCGCCGAGCAGGAGCAGCAGACCCAGCGCGGTCGCCAGGCCCTCGCTCGCGCCGCCGATGCCGCCGAACACACCGGCGAAGGTGACCGTGCCGAACGTGGCGAACATCAGCATGATCGCTAGCGACAGGCCGGCGTCGCCGATCCGGTTCATGATGAACGCCTTCTTGGCCGCCGTCGCGGCCGAGGGGCGGTCGTGATACCAGGCGATCAGCAGGTACGAGGCGAGACCGACACCCTCCCAGCCGACGTACAGCGACAGGAAGCTGTTGCCGAGGACGAGCAGCAGCATCGCCGCGACGAAGAAGTTGAAGTAGCCGAAGAACTTGCGCCGACCGGGGTCATGGTCCAGATACCCGATCGCGTAAATGTGGATCAGTGCGCCAACGCCGGTGATCAGCAGCACGAACACCGCCGACAGCGGGTCGAGGATCATCCCGACGTCCACCTGGAACCCGCCCACCGGGATCCAGGAGTACAGCTGCAGGTCCCGGCTGCGCTCCTCGGCCGGCAGCCCCAGCAGCGAGAAGAACAGCGCCAGCCCGTAGCAGAACAGCACGACCGGCACCGCCGCGCCGAGCAGGTGACCCCACCTGTCCGCGCGGCGGCCGCCGAACAGCAGCACCGCCGAGGACAGCAGCGGCAGGGCGACGAGCAACCAGGCGCTCTCCTGGATCAACCCGCTGGCCGCGACAGCCTCCACGTCTGACCCCTCAGTACTTGAGCAGGTTGGCGTCGTCGACCGAGGCCGAGCGACGGGTACGGAAGATGGCCATGATGATGGCCAGCCCGACGACGACTTCGGCGGCGGCCACGATCATCACGAAGAACGCCATGATCTGGCCGTCCAGCGTGCCGTTGATTCGGGAGAACGTGACCAGCGTGAGGTTAACCGCGTTCAGCATCAGCTCGACGCACATGAACACGACGATCGCGTTGCGCCGGACCAGCACGCCGACGGCGCCGATGGTGAACAGCGCCGCCGAGAGCACGAGGTAGTAGGTGGGGGTCACTGCTGGCCCCTCTCGCCGGCCGGCACCCGGCCAGGCTCGATGCCGAGCGCCGGCTCGATCGGCAGGTGCGGCTCGACCAGCCGGGACACGCTGTCGGGCGCCACCGATCCGTCCGGCAGCAGCGCCGGCGTGGCGACCGAGTCGCTGGTGGCGAACACGCCCGGGCCGGGCAGCGGCTGCGGCCTGCCCTCCCGGATTCGCTGCCTGGACAGGTCGCGCTGGGTCTGCCGGGCGCCGCGGTCACGCTCGATGTGGGCGAGCACCATCGCGCCGACCGCGGCGACGATCAGCAGCGCGGACGTGAGCTCGAACGCGAACAGGTAGGTGGTGAACAGCCGCTCGGCCAGCGCGGCGACGTTGCGCCCGTCGGCGTTCGGCTCGGCCAGGCCGACCGGCGTGGTATCGCCGAGCGCGCGGGCCACCCCGGTCGCGGCGAGCCCGGCGAACCCGATACCGAGGAGCGCGGCGGCCACCCGCTGGCCGCGCAGTGTCTCCACAATGGAGTCGCTCGTGTCGCGCCCGACGAGCATGATCACGAACAGGAACAGGATCATGATCGCGCCGGTGTAGACGATGATCTGCACCGCGCCGAGGAACGGGCCCTCCTGGACGAAATAGAACACGCCCAGGCAGCCCATCGTCAGCACCAGGAACAGCGCGGAGTGGATCGCGTTGCGGGCGAGCACCATGCCCATGGCGCCGCCGAGGGCGAACGGGGCGAGGATCCAGAACGTCACCGCCTCGCCGGTGCCCACCTCCCCGACCGCCTGCGCGAGGGTGCTCACCTAATGCCTCCGGGTGCCGGATGCTGCGCCGCCGCGCGCGTGGGCACGTCCACGTAGTACGCCTGCTCGTCGTCGCCGAGCCGCATCGGATGCGGCGGTGCCTCCATGCCCGGCAGCAGCGGCGCCAGCAGCTGCTCCTTGGTGAAGATCAGGTCCTGCCGGTTGTCGTCGGCGAGCTCGTACTCGTTCGTCATGGTCAGCGCGCGGGTCGGGCACGCCTCGATGCACAGTCCACAGAAGATGCAACGCAGGTAGTTGATCTGGTAGATGACGCCGTACCGCTCGCCCGGCGAGTACCGGGCCTGCTCGGTGTTGTCCGCGCCCTCGACGTAGATCGCGTCCGCCGGGCAGGCCCAGGCGCACAGCTCGCAGCCGACGCACTTCTCCAGCCCGTCCGGGTGCCGGTTGAGCACGTGCCGGCCGTGGTAGCGCGGCGCGGTCGGCTTCATCACCTCGGGGTACTTCTCGGTGACGACCTTCCGGAACATCTGGGAGAACGTCAGGCCGAACCCCTTGACCGAGTCAAGCATGGGGCGGCTCCCCCTCCAGGGTGCGGGCGTGCGGCGAGGGCGGTGCGGCGTCGGTCCCCGCGGGCACCACGACCCGCGGCGAGGGCGGGATGGTGAGGTCCATCGGCGGGACCGGGTACGGGGGCTCCTCCACCGGCTGCGGCGCCGCTTCTTCCTCCTCCTCCTCCTCGCGTTGCTCGGGCAGCAGGAACGAGGCGATCGCGAGCACGATAGCGAGCGGGAGGGCGAGGTAAAGGAGCAGCTCGCGGGTGCCCCAGTCGTACTCCTCGCGCAGCACCCGGAACGCGCCGATGACCAGGATCCACACCAGGCTGACCGGGACGAGCACCTTCCAACCGAACCGCATGAACTGGTCGTAGCGCAGCCGGGGCAGCGTGCCGCGCAGCCAGACGAACACGAAGATGCCGAGCACGACCTTGGCGGTGAACCAGAGCAGCGGCCACCAGCCGGCGTTCGCACCCTCCCACACCGACAGTGGCCACGGCGCCCGCCAGCCGCCCAGGAACAACGTCGCGGCCAGCGCCGACACGGTGACCATGTTGATGTACTCGGCGAGGAAGAACAGCGCGAACTTCAGCGACGAGTACTCGGTGTGGAACCCGCCGACCAGCTCGCTCTCCGCCTCCGGCAGGTCGAACGGCGCCCGGTTCGTCTCACCGACCACGGCGGCCGCGTAGACGGCGAACGACACGAACAGCGGGATCGCGTACCACAGGTCGGCCTGCGAGGCCACCAGCTGGCTCGTCGACATCGTGCCCGCGTAGAGGAACACGGCCACAAAGGACAGTCCCATGGCGACTTCGTAGCTGATCATCTGGGCCGCGCTGCGCAGCCCGCCGAGCAGCGGGTACGTCGAGCCGGAGGACCAGCCCGACAGCACGATCCCGTACACGCCGAGCGAGCTGCAGGCGAACACGATGAGCACGCCGACCGGCAGGTCGGTCAGCTGCAGCGGCGTCTGGTGGCCGAAGATGCTCACCGTCGGCCCGAACGGGATCACCGAGAACGCCAGGAACGCCGGGATCGCCGACAGCACCGGGGCAAGGAAGTACACCGGCTTGTCCGCGAGCACCGGCATGATGTCTTCCTTGAACGCGAGCTTCAGCCCGTCGGCGAGGCTCTGCAGCAGGCCCTGCGGTCCCGCCCGGTTCGGCCCGATGCGGTTCTGCATCCGGGCGACCACGCGCCGCTCGTACCAGATCGCGAACAGCGTCATCACGACGAGGAAGACGAAGACGACGATGACCTTGATCACGATCAGCCAGATCGGCTCGCTGCCGAAGTCCTGCAGCGGTGTCACGGCGCACCTCCGGCGGCGATCGACACGATGCTGCCGGTGCCGGCACCGAGCGTGCGGCGCACCTGGCTGCCGGGCGAGTTCGTGGGCAGCCACACCACCCGGTCCGGCAGGTCGGCGATCCGCGCGGGCAGGCTGATCGCGCCGCGCTCGGTGCGGACCGTCACCGGCTGGCCACCGGCCGCCCCGATCTCCGCCGCCGTCGCCGCGGACAGCAGCGCCACCGGCGCCCGCGCGGTACCGGCCAGGTGCGGTTCGCCGTCTTGCATCGACCCGGCGTCGAGCAGCTGGTGCCACGTCGCGAGCACCGCCTGGCCGGCGGCGACCTCGGCCTGCGGCGCCGCAGCCGTCGCCGGCGCGATCGGCGGGCGGGCGGGGCGGGACGGGGCCGGCCCGGATTGAGCCAGCCGGGCGATCTCCGCCCGAGCCGCCTCCGTCGTCGGCAGGCCGAGGTCGACGTCCATCTCGTCGGCGAGTGTGTGCAGCACCCGGACGTCCGGCAGCGCACCGGTCTGCTCCAGGGTGGCCGCGAACGGCCGGCTCCGGCCTTCCCAGTTGACGTACGTGCCGGCCCTCTCCACCGCGGGTGCGACCGGCAGCACCACGTCGGCATGCTCGGTCACCGCGCTCTGCCGCACCTCCAGGCTGACGACGAAGCCGACCCGGTGCAGCGCCTCGGCGGCCAGGGCCGGGTCGGGCAGGTCGCCCGGGTCGACCCCGCCGACGAGCAGCGCGTCCAGCTCGCCGCCCGCCGCCGCGGCGATGATTGCGCTCAGGTCGCGGCCCGGCGTCGTCGGCAGCGCCAGGCCCCACACCCGCTCCACCTCGGCACGGGCGGCGTCGTCGGCGACCAGCCGCCCGCCCGGCAGCAGCGTGGGCCTGTCTCTTATACACATCTGACGCTGCCGACGAGTTCCGAACGGTGTAGTTCACGGGGGGCGGGGGGGGAG
>JBKOXW010000211.1:0-2284 GCA_046744115.1 Actinomycetota bacterium
GCGGCGACGCCGTCCGGCGTGAGCGCATCACCGTCGTTGTCGGTGTGCCGGCGCAGCTCGACGTATCGCATGTGCTCGCCTCTCCTCGCGCGGCGCCCTCACCGGAGTCATGAGCGCGGGTAGGTGCGCACGGTGTACCGCCCGGCAGGTCCGCGGGCAAGTCAGGACCACCCGCTGCCAGACTTCGGCATTCACGCGGCAGGCACCGCCGCTCCCACCGGGCGATTTCTGGAGGCGAGGGGCAGCCCCGGGGGGTGGGGCGTGGGCGCGCCGGGTCGGAGGCGGCGGCCGGGTCGTCTCAGCTGGCCACCGGTAGGGCGCGGTCCGCGGCAGCTCGATCTTCGACTCGAAGCAACGCTCGCTCACGCCGCTGTCCGGGAGCCCAGGGCGGTAACCCTCCGCAACCGCTCTGGCCGGCGCGTCGGACAGGACCGTCACCGACCATCCGGAGCCGGGCTGTCACGGATCTGTGAGGCTTCTGGTTGGCGCTCCTGGGGATGGGGTTGCTGCCAGGGTCGGCGCCGGTGATCCGGCTGACTCTTCACGCATCTGGCCGCCGAATGGCGTGCCTTGCGGTTGACCTGTCGCTCGGGTTGCCGGCACCGGCCTGGCTCACCGGCTGGCCTGATCAGAAGCCTGTCCGCCTGGCGGCGTGACCCGTCACAGATGTGCCGTCTCGGTGCTCCCACCCAGGCCGGTGCCGTCCCTGGACCGCCCCGCCCGGAGGAGGAACGGCCGCATGGCAATGCTGGCAGAGTCCGTCGATGCCGTCATCGGCGTGGACACCCACACCGACACGCACACCGCCTGTTTGCTCGACCCGCTCGGCCGGGAGATGGCAGCGGTGAGCGTGCCGGCCGATCCGGGCGGCCATGCGGGGTTGCTCGCCTGGGCGGGCACGCACGCCCCTGCCGGGCAGCTGGTGTGGGCGGTGGAGGGCACCCGTTCTGGTGCTGACCGCACCCGACCGGCTCCGCGAGCAGCTGCGCCGCCTGAGCACCCCAGCCCGGACCCGCCGCTGCCTCGCCCTGCGGGCGAGGTCCGGCCAGCCAATCGCCGAACAGGTCCTCCGCAGCGAGCTGCGCCGACTCGCCCGGCACATCCGCGCGCTCGACCTCGAACTCCGGCGCAACCCAGCGTGAACCCGATCGACTGGAAGATGGTCAGCGGCGCGCTGTCCGGTGGCCAGCCGATGGTCGGCACCGGTACCTCGGCTACGACGCCGCCGGCGTGGTCGACGAGGTCGGCGAGGGCGTCACCGGGGTCTCCGTGGGTGACGACGTGCTGGGCAAGGGTCGGAACGTCCAGGCGGACTACGCGGTGCTGAACTCCTGGGCGGCCAAGCCGTCGTCCGTGGACTGGGCGGTGGCGGCCGCTGTGGGCGTGGCCGATGAGACCGGCGAGCGCGGCCTTCGCCTGCTCGACGTCAATGCCGGCGACACCCTCTTCGTCGACGGTGGCGCGGGCGGCGTGGGAGCGATCGCCCGAGGCGCGCGGGTGATCGCCTCGTCCAGCGAGGCCAACCATGACTACCTGCGGGAGATCGGGGCGACTCCGGTGCTGTACGGCCAGGGTGTGGTCGGCCGGGTTCGGACCGCCGCCGGCGGCCAGGTCAACGCCGTCTTCGACGTCGCGGGCAGGACCCCGGTCGAGGATCTGATCAGCCTCGCTCCCGAGCCGTCCCAGGTGGTGAGCATCGCCAACTTCGCCGCCGGTCAGGCCGGAGCCCGAGTCACCGGTGGCGACGCGGACAGCCATCCCATGCAGGCCCTGGCGCAGGTCGCCGAGCTGCTGGCGCAGAACAAGCTGGTGATCAAGGTGCAGACCTTCCCGTTCGACCGCGCCGCGGAGGCCTACCGGAGCAGTCAGGCCGGCCACCTCCGCGGAAAGCTCGTCCTCATCCCCGATCACAGCAGACGACTCCCCGACCACTCCCGCCAACGCAGACGACGCAATGCTTCTGGGAGTACAGAACGGCGTGGTGGCACGAACACGCTCGGCGGCATAGGAACACGTTCTGCGTGTCGTGACCGGGGCGTAGGAACGTCCTCCTGATGCGCTGCGGGCTTGGTGTCCCATCGCAGGAGGAGGACGTTCGTGGGCAACGGTAGTGGCGTGTCCCGGGGTGACCGCAACCGCAACGCGAGGCTGGCGCGGCTGCGCGGGCTGGTGCCGGCGTCGAACGCGATCGTCGGGATCGACCTGGCCGATGCGAAGCAGATGGTCGTGGTGACCGATCACGACTCGAAGGTGCTGGCCCGTAGGGCTTTCCGGTGTCGGGCCT
>JBKOXW010000016.1:0-6064 GCA_046744115.1 Actinomycetota bacterium
TCCTCGTCCCGGTAGTGGTCGCCGTCGACCGTCTTCCCGCACGGCGCCTGCTCGCCGCTGAAGCGGGTCCGGGTACCCACCATTCGTCCGCTCCCTTGCAGACGGCTGGATCGACGCCGGCAGCCTCTCACTGTCCGGCCGACAGTGTCGAGACCCTCCCGCCTCAGCGCCCTAGGCTCGGCGGCGTGGTGACAGAGATCGACCTCGACCTGGGCGGCGGGCGCACGCTGCACGTCTACGACGCCCCCGCCGACGGTGCCGACGATCAGCTCGCCGTGTTCTGGCACCACGGCACGCCGAACGTCGGCGCGCCGCCCGAGCCGCTGTTCCCGGCCGCCGCACAACTCGGCATCCGCTGGGTGTCGTACGACCGGCCCGGGTACGGCGGGTCGACCCCGCGCCCGGGCAGGGACGTGGCCTCGGCGGCCGCCGACGCGGCGCGCGTCGCCGACGCGCTCGGCATCGGGCGGTTCGCCGTCATGGGCCATTCCGGCGGCGGGCCGCACGCGCTCGCCTGCGGCGCGCTCCTGCCGGAGCGCGTGGTGAGCGTTGTCTGCGGGTCCGGACTGGCGCCGTTCCACGCCGAGGGCCTGGACTGGTACGCGGGCATGGCCGCCGCCGGCGCGGGGGAGCTGCGCGCCGCCGCGGAAGGTCGCTCGGCGCTGGAGCACTACCTGGCGTCCACCGAGTTCGATCCGGAACAGTTCACGCCGGCCGATCATGAGGCACTCGCGGGCGCGTGGGCCTGGTTGCTCACCGTCGTGGGGCGGGCACTGGAGGGCGGCTCGGGCGGGATGGTAGACGACGACCTGGCCTACGTCTCCCCGTGGGGGTTCGACCCAGCGCAGGTACGCGCGCCGGTCCTCTTCCTGTACGGCGGCCAGGATCGGGTCGTGCCCAGCTCCCACGGTGAGTGGCTCGCCCGCCATACCCGCTCGGCGGAGCTGTGGCTGCGCCCGAACGACGGGCACATCTCGGTCCTGCACGCCGAGGAGGCGGCGATGGGCTGGCTCCGGGAGCACGCCGGCCCGGTGCGGTGAAGCCCGGCGCGGTGAAACCGCTCTGAAACCGCGGTGAACCTGCCCGCCTGCACGCTCGCCCCATGAATACCACGACAAGCACGCCGGGCACGCCGGCGATCTCGGCCGTAGGGCTGCGCAAGTCGTACGGCGACCTGCTCGTGCTGGACGGCATCGATCTGCACGTTCCCGAGGGAGCGGTCTTCGCGCTGCTGGGGCCGAACGGCGCCGGCAAGACCACGGCGGTCCAGATCCTGTCCACGCTGATCGGCGCCGACGCGGGCGAGGTGCGCGTCGCCGGTCATGACGTGGCTCGCGATCCCGACGCGGTGCGGGCCGCGATCGCCGTCACCGGTCAGTTCTCGGCGGTGGACAACCTGCTCACCGGCGCCGAGAACCTGGTCCTGATGGCGGACCTGCACCACCTAGGCCGGGTGGAGGGGCGTCGGCGGGTCGCCGAGCTGCTCGACCAGTTCGACCTGGTCGAGGTCGCCGGGAGGATGGCGGCCACCTACTCCGGCGGGTTTCGGCGCCGGCTCGACCTCGCGATGAGCCTGGTCAGCAACCCGCGGATCATCTTCCTCGACGAGCCGACCACCGGCCTCGACCCGCGCAGCCGCCGCGCCGTGTGGCAGATCATCCGCGGCCTCGTCGCCGGCGGCGTCACGATCTTCCTCACCACGCAGTACCTGGAGGAGGCGGACCACCTCGCCGACCGGATCGCGCTCCTCGACCACGGGAGGCTGGTCGCCGAGGGCACCCCGGAGCAGCTCAAGCGGCGGGTTCCCGGCGGGCACATCCGGCTGCGCTTCGCCGACGGACGCGGCCTCGACGCGGCGGCCCAGGCGCTCGGCGCGGGGTCGCGCGACGACGACGCGCTCACCCTGCAGGTCCCGAGCGATGGCGGCGTCCGGTCGCTGCAGGCGATGCTCGACCGGCTCGACGACGCGGCGATCGAGGCCGAGGAGCTGTCCGTGCACACCCCCGACCTCGACGACGTCTTCCTCGCCCTCACCGGGCGTACCGACACCGAGAAGGTGACCGCACCATGACCACCCTGTCCCTGGCCCTGACCGACTCGGCGACGATGCTGCGCCGATACCTCCGGCACATGCTGCGCTACCCGTCCCTGACGCTGCAGCTCGCCGGCATGCCGGTCGCCTTCCTGCTGCTGTTCGTCTACGTCTTCGGCGGCACGCTCGGTAACGGCCTCGACGGCGCGTCGACCGGCGGCGCGGCGGGCGGTCGCGCCGAGTACGCCAACTACGTGACCCCGGGAATCATCCTGATGACCGTGGCCGCGGCGGCCACCGGCACGGCGATCGCGGTCGCCATGGACATGACCGAGGGGATCATCGCCCGGTTCCGCACCATGGCGATCGCCCGCGTCTCCGTGCTGACCGGGCACGTCGTCGGCAGCATGATCCAGACGATGCTCGGCATCGGCATCGTCATCGGCGCCGCGCTGCTCGTCGGGTTCCGGCCCACCGCCGACCCGGTCGAGTGGCTCGCGGCCGTCGGCCTGCTCGCACTGATCACGTTCGCGTTCACGTGGCTGTCGGTGGCGCTGGGACTGGTGGCCAAGACCGTCGAGTCCGCGAGCAACCTCCCAGCGCCGCTGGTCTTCCTGCCGTTCCTCAGCAGCGGGTTCGTGCCGACCGACTCGATGCCGGCCTGGCTGCGCGCCTTCGCCGAGCACCAGCCGTTCACCCCGTTCATCGAGACGGTGCGGGGACTGCTGCTGGGCACCGCGATCGGCAGCAGCGCGGTCGTCGCGATCGCCTGGTGCGTCGGCATCGCGCTGGCCGGCTACCTCTGGGCGAGCAGGCTGTACAACCGCGAGCCGGCGGCGCGCTAGCGCTACCCGCGCTCGCGCAGCGCGGCCACCGCGGCGGTGCGCAGCTCGTCGGGGGCCAGGTCGGCGTACGACGACACCGCGTCGGCGTACGCTGCCCGGTCCGCGCGTTCGGCGGCGTGCCGTGCCCGGGAGGCGGACATGGTCGGCTGGAACTGCCGCAGGTACCGGAACCGCTCCGCCAGCGCGACCAGCCGCGCCGTCGAGCCCGCGGCCCGCCTGTCGCCGGCGCGCTCGCTTCGGTCGAGATCCACCATCGCCAGCGCCAGCAGGAGCGCGCCGCAGAGCGGGAGGCCGGCGAGGTACGACGACGGCTGGTCCTGGACGAAATCCGTGAGCAGCGCGGCGAGTGCCGGTGCCAGCTCGCCGACGATCTCCTCGACCTCGTCGAGCCGGCCGTGCTGGGCGTGCGCGACCACGGCAACCGTCTTGATCTCCAGCGACCACGGCTCCCGGCCCGGCTCGACACCGGCGTCCGGAACCCAGCCGCCCGCCAGGAGATCGACCGCTCGACGCCACTGGGCGAGCCCGGCGTCGACCTCGCCGCGCGCCAGCAGGAGCTCCCCACGAACGGCGACCTCGAACGTACGGTATGCGAACGTCTCTTCGGTCGGGTCGCCCCCGACCAGCGTCAGCCAGTGCTCCGCCTCGTCGAGCGCATTGACCTGCAGGCAGGCGAGCACCATCGCCCACCGGAGCCCGAGCACCTCCGGCCAGTCCCCGAGCTTGTCCCGCAGGAGCAACGCCGCCCGCAGGTGCCGCAAGGCCTCGGCGCCCTCACCGAGGTGCATGTGCAGCTCGGCGAGCCGCGCGCTGGCAAGGATCCGCGGCCATGGGAGCTTCCGGTACTCGAACACCTCGCGCATCCGCTCGGTGGCCTTCAGGGCGCCGTCCGGGTCGCCCGCGCTCTCCCGGACGTAGCTGACGACGGCGCTGGCGACCCCGGCCAGCAGTGGCTCGTCGCTGTCGCACAGGTCGGTCAGTCGCGCGGGGGTTAGCTCCGGTGCGGCACGCAGCACGACCGCGATGGCGCGGACCAGCGTGGTCGGTGGGGCCGGCGGCAGCCGGCGCAGGACGGCCAGCGAGCGCACCGCGCGCGGACCCTGGAGCGTGAACGTGTACGCGGTGCACAGCGCCGCGACCGTCCGGGTGACCTCGACATACTCCGGCGCCGGCCGGTAGTGGGATAGCACCCAGGAGGTCTCCTCGATGAGCACCGCCATCCGCACGTAGTTCGAGTCGATGGTCCACAGGCCCGCGAGCACGGCGGCCGTCGCTGCGACGGTGGCGCCGTCGGACCGGGCAAGGCCGGTCCGCAACGCCTGCACGAGGTTGTCCTGCTCGGCCCGGGTCAGGTCCAGGCTCGACGCCGGGTCGTCGCCGAACAGCGACTCGTGGTTCGTCACTCCGAAACTCCGTGCCCACGCCAGGAACCGGTCGACCACCCCGTCGGTCTCGCCGGCCGCCTCCCGCTCCGCCGTGCTGAACTCGCGAACGGTCTCCAACATCCGGAAGCGCGCGCCGGACGGGGAGTCGACCACCTTGAGCAACGACTGGTCGACCAGGTGCTCGACCACGCCCAGGACGTCGTCGCCGAGCGGGTGCCGTGCGGCGTCCGCGGTGAAGCCGCCGGGGAAGACCGACAGCGCCCGCATGGCCGCCTGCCCGTCCGGCTGGAGGAGGTTCCAGCTCCAGTCGACGACAGCCTGCAAGGTGGAGTGCCGCGCCGGCGCATCCCGCGGCCCGCCGCGCAGCAGGGCGAACCGGTCCTCCAGCCGGCGGGCGATCTCATCGACCGTCATGACCCGGACCCGCGCGGCCGCCAGCTCCACCGCGAGCGGCAGCCCGTCCAGGTGCCGGCACAGCTCCGCCACCGCGGTGGCGGGCAGGTCGACGCCGGGACGCGCCGCCGTGGCCCGCTGGACGAAGAGCTCGACGCTCGTCGGCAGGTCGAGCTCCGGCAGCAGGTACACAGATTCCGACGACAGGCCGAGCGGCGCGCGGCTGGTGGTGAGCACCCGCAGGTCCTTCGTCATCGACACCAGGGCGCCCACCAGGTCCGCGATGCCGCCGAGCAGGTGCTCGCAGTTGTCCAGCACCAGCAGGGCGGGACCGGGCCCGAGGACGTCGACGATGCCCGTGAGGACATCGGTTGGGATGGCGAGCGGACCGACCGGGGCGCGCCCGGACCCGCCGACCCCGAGGACCGACGCGACCTCGTCGGCGACGTCGTCGTCGCGCGCGATGCCGGCCAGCGCAACGACATGCACGGTCCGCTGCTCCGCGTCGCGGCTCACGGCATGCGCGAGCCGGGTCTTGCCCAGACCGCCGGGCCCGACGATCGAGACAACGCGGGACGCGCGCAGCAGGCCCCGGACCGTCGCGAGGTCGTCGTCGCGGCCGAGCAGCGGGTTGGGCTCGTGCTGCACGCCGTGCCGGACCGCGGGCGTCGCACCCTGCAGCAGCTGCTGGTGCACGGCCTGGAGCGCGTCGCCGGGATCGGTGCCGAGCTCGTCGGCCAGGCGCCGGCGGTACGCCTCGTACCGGGCCAGCGCCGCGGCCGGGCCCGCCGTCGCCGCCTCGGCGCGCAGCAGCTCCTGCAGCACCTCCTCGTCTCGCGGCCGCTGCCGGGCCACTCCGCTCAGCGCCTCGACCGCCTCGGTGTGCCGGCCCAGCCGTGCCAGCGCCAGAGCGCGGGCCCGGACCAGCGACCGGTACGTCGACGCCCGCTCCGCCCGCAGCACCGACAGCGGGTCGTCGAGCCAGCTGTCGCCGTTCGGAGCGCCGTCCCACAGCGCCAGACCCGCCTCGGCGTCGGCGAGCGCGGCCGCGTGGTCGCCGGCGGCGGAGTGTCGGGCGCTTGCCGACGCGCTGCGCAGGACGGCCGCGGCGTCGACGCTGTCCTCCGGCAGGGCCAGGCGGTAGCCGATGGGGGTGCGGGCGATGACGTCGGAGCCGAGCTGGGCGCGGGCGCGGGAGACGACGATCTGCAGCGCCTTGGCCGGGTGCTCGGGCTGCTCGTCCGGCCACAGCCCGTCGATCAGCCGGCCAGTGCTGACGCCGGCGCGCAGGTCGCGGGCGAGCAGCGCCAGCAGACCACGCACCCGGGGACCGGTGATCTCGCGGCCGCGGTACCCCACCCGCGACAGCAGCACCAGCAGGGCGCTCACCAGAGCAGGTTAACCAGCCC
>JBKOXW010000179.1:0-7111 GCA_046744115.1 Actinomycetota bacterium
CCGCACGCTCGCAATCCCGGACCGGCTCATGCCCCGTTTTACAGCGGTAGCCCGGCCGGTCTCGCATGCCCAGGCCCTGGGTAGTCGGCCGCTCGGGCAGCCAACGATCCGAGCGGGCGGCGAGGAGGCCACCAATGCGGAGAATCGTCCTGACCGTGCTCACCACGCTCGTCGTGGGCGCCTCGCTCACGGCGTCGCCCGCGGCGGCGGACCCGGCGGGCACGGCCACCGGCCAGGCGGGCACGACCAGCGCCACCAGCTTCACCTTGTTCCCGAAGCTGATCCCGCTGCCGAACGGCTTCCGGCCCGAGGGGATCACGAGCGGTCACGGGCTGTCGTTCTCGTTCTACGTGGGCTCCCTTGCCGACGGCGCGATCTTCCGGGGCAGCGTGCTCACCGGCCGCGGCGCGGTGCTGGTGCCGGGCGTCGCGGGTCGGGCCGTGACCGGACTCGAGGTGGACTCGCGCAACCGGCTGTTCGCGTCCGGCGCGTCGACCGGGACGGCCCGGGTGTACGACGCGGCCACCGGCTCGGAGCTGGCCTCCTACCAGCTCGCCGCGCCCGGCGCCGGGTTCATCAACGACGTGGTGGTGACCGACACGGCCGCGTACTTCACCAACTCGCTGAGCCCGGTGCTGCACGTGCTGCCGTTCGGCTCCGATGGGCAGCTGCCGACCGCCGCCGAGGTGCGGACCCTGCCGCTGACCGGCGACCTGGTCTTCGGTCCGGGCTTCAACACGAACGGGATCGAGGCGAGCGAGGACGGGCAGCGCCTGATCGTGGTCCAGTCCAACACCGGCGGCCTGTTCACCGTCGACGCGGGCACCGGCGTCACGGCCCGGATCGACCTCGGCGGCGCGACCCTGGTCAACGGCGACGGGCTGCTGCGCCGCGGGCCGATCCTCTACGCCGTGCAGAACCAGCTGAACCGGATCGCGGTGGTCCTGCTCTCGTCCTCGCTCCGGTCCGGCCGAGTGGTCAAGACGCTCACCGATCCCGCCCTGGACGTGCCGACGACCGTCGCCGCGTTCGGCATATTCCTGTACGCGGTGAACGCGCGGTTCAGCACCCCGCCGACGCCCGACACCGAGTACCAGGCGGTGCGCCTGCTCGCCTTCTGACCGGCGAGCGCGGCCGGTGGCTGAGGGCGTGTCCCCCGCCTGGGACACGCCCTCGTCGCCGTCCGGGGTCAGGACGCCTGGCTCACCGTGCTCATGTTGAAGTCGGCGACGCGCAGCGTCGGCATCGCCGTGCGGGTGAAGTAGTCGTTCCACTCCCGCGGCAGGCAATGCTCGGTGCGGCCGACCTCGCCGAGCCGGTTGAACAGGTCGACCGGGCTCTCGTTCCACCGGAAGTTGTTCACCGCGGCGGTGACCTCGCCGCCCTCGACCAGGTAGACGCCGTCCCGGGTGAGGCCGGTGAGCAGCAGCGTCTGCGGGTCGACCTCGCGGATGTACCAGAGGCAGTTCAGCAGCAGCCCGCGCTCGGTACTGGCGACCATCTCGTCCAGCGACCGGCCACCGCCGTCCGGCCCCTCCAGCACGAGGTTGTCGACGAACGGGCGGGGCTCGGCGCCGGTCTTGGCCGCCCACGACCGGGTCCGGATCAGGTCGGCCAGCTCACCCTCGCGGATCCAGTCGGTCGGCCCGATCGGCTGGCCGTTGTCGAACACGGACACCACGCCGCCGAACGAGATCGTGGCCGCCATGAATGGCGCGCACTCCAGGCCAGGCTCCGCCGGATCGCTGCGCAGCGTCACCGGCAGCGGGCCGAGCCGCTCGCCGATCCGGGTGCCGCCGCCGGCCTTGGAGAAGACGGTGCGCCCCTCGTCGGCGTCCCGGGCGCCGGAGGACCAGTACACGTATGTCATCAGGTCGGCGACCGCGGTCGGCGGCAGCAGCGTCTCGTACCGCCCCGCCGGTAGCTCGACCGACCGGCGCGCCCAGCCGAGCCGCCGGGCGAGCTGCGAATCCAGGTCGGTGACGTCGACGTCGGCGAAGTCGCGGGTCGCCCGGCCCTCCCACGCCGACTGGGCGAGGTCGGCGGACTTGCCGTTGATCTCGACCCGGCCGGTCGGCTGCACGTGCCGGCGGCGCAGGCCGGTCGACGAGCCGACGTAGCTGGTCTCCACCACGTGCTCGGCGAAGCCGAACAGCCGCCGGTCCTCCGAGCCCGCCCGGCGGAACGTGTCGCCGAGCGCCGGCGCGAACCCGGAGAACACCCCGATCGACGTCTCCGCCGGGGGCGCCGACCAGTCGTTGACCGTGTTTTGCGGCTCCACGAGCGGCGCCGCGTCGTCGGCCGGACCCGCGTCGCGGGCGGCCTGCTCGCTCGCCCTGACCAGGTCCTCAAGCGTGTCCGCGGTCACCGCGCTGCGCTCGACGGTGCCCGCCGCGACGCCGGCGGTGCCGTTGACGACGCTGATCACGGCCAGCTTGCGCGAGCGCATCGCGCCGTTGGTGGTCAGCGTGTTGTTCGCCCAGCGCAGGTTGCTCTCCGACCGTTCGGTGGCCACGACGATGCAGCCGTCGGCCTTCGAGACGGCAAGCGCTCGCTCGACGGTGTCCTGCGGGGTCAGCGGAGCAGTCACCGGCCCGCCTCCTTCACCGTGTTCAGGATGTTGACGCCGCGGAAGAGCGCGGCCGGGCTGCCATGGCTCACCGCGGCGATCTGCCCCGGCTGTGCCTTGCCGCAGTTGAACGCCCCGCCGAGGACCCAGGTCTGCGGTCCGCCGACGGCCTCCATCGAGCCCCAGAAGTCGGTCGTCGTCGCCTGGTAGGCGACGTCCCGGAGCTGGCCGGCCAGCCGACCGTTCTCGATCTTGAAGAACCGCTGGGCGGTGAACTGGAAGTTGTACCGCTGCATGTCGATCGACCAGCTCTTGTCGCCGACGACGTAGATCCCCCGCTCGACCCCGCCGATCAGCTCCTCGACCGACGGGCCGTCCGGCGCCGGCTGGATCGACACGTTCGCCATCCGCTGGACCGGGATGTGCCCGGGCGAGTCCGCGAAGGCGCACCCGTTCGACCGGCCCAGGCCCTTCAGCCGGGCCATCCGCCGGTCCAGCTGGTAGCCGACCAGGATCCCGTCGCGGACGATGTCCCACTGCTGGGTCTGCACGCCGTCGTCGTCGTAGCCGATGGTGGCCAGGCCGTACTCGACCGTCCGGTCACCGGTCACGTTCATCACCGGCGAGCCGTAGCGCAGCGTGCCCAGCTTGTCGAAGGTGGCGAACGTGGTGCCCGCGTACGCCGCCTCGTAGCCGAGCGCGCGGTCGAGCTCGGTGGCGTGGCCGATCGACTCGTGGATCGTCAGCCACAGGTTCGACGGCTCGATGACCAGGTCGTACCGGCCCGGGTCGACCGACGGCGCCTTCACCTTCTCGGCCAGCCACGCGGGGATCCGGGCCAGCTCGCCATCCCAGTCCCAGCCGGTGCCGCTCACGAACTCCCAGCCCCGGCCGACCGGCGGCGCGCAGGTGCGCATCGTCTCGAACGAGCCGCGGGAGCGATCCACGTTCACCGCGGTGACCTCGGGCTGGAGCCGGACGCGCTGCTGCGTGGTGATCGTGCCGGCCAGGTCGGCGTAGAACTTGTTCTCCATGACCTGCGCGAGCGAGGCGTCGACGTGGTCGACGCCGTCGGCCGCGAGCAGCCGCTCGGACCACTCGGTCAGCCGGGCGATCTTCTCGCCGTCGGGGACCGCGAACGGATCCACGTCGTACGCCGAGACCCACGTGACGTCGGGATAGACCGGCTCGTCGGCGAGCTCGATCCGCTCGGAGTTGATCGCCCGGCTCACGGCGGCAACCTCCGCCGCCTGCTCGGCCACCCGCACGGCCGCGTCCGGCGTCAGGTCGACCCCCGCGGCGAAGCCCCAGGTGCCGTCCTTGATCACGCGGACCGCGAACCCGACGTCCTCCCCGTCGCGGCTGGTCTCCAGCTTGCCGTCGCGCAGGGCCAGGTCCTGCGTGCGGACGCGCTCGAGCCGGAAGTCGGCATGCTCGACGCCGAGCTCGCGGGCGCGGGTGAGCGCGGCGTCGGCGAGCGGGCGCATGGGCAGCGCGAGGAACGCCGGATCTATCTCGGCCACGGAACACCTCCCTGTGTTCTTCGAAGCGGCCTGTGTACTTCGGTGCCTCGACCCTAACTGGTGGCGCCGACGGGCCGGCCGTCGTGGCGAGCTCCGCCCGATTGGGCAGCCGTACCGGGACCGCTGGTCGATGTGTGCGGGGCCTCACAGCGCGTCTGCGGAACATCGCCGCGGCCGGATTCGTCGTCGCAGACGCCCGGTCGCATTCCTGCCGAGAGACCTGTGATGAGCGAGAACACCGAGAAGACATCGAAACTGGAGCTCAAGCCCGCCGAAGTTGCCGCCGGGGCGGGCGCTGCCGTGGTCACCGCGTTCGCGTCGTCCGCGCTGGGCGTGGCCGGCACGCTGATCGGCGCGGCCTTAGCCAGCGTCCTGGCGACGGTGAGCTTCGCCGTCCTGCGCCGCTCGGCCGAGCGCGCGGACGAGTCCTTGCGCCGCACGAACGCCCGGCTGCGCCAGGTGGCGGTGCGGGCCTCGGCCTCGGCGCCGGTCCGACCCGCCGCCACCGGATCGGCCGCGACACTCGCCGCCGGGTCCGCCGTGACACCCGACTCCGACGGCTCGGACCACGAGGAGAACGGCCGGCAGGACTCCGCCACCGGGCCGTGGACGGTGCTGCGGCGTAGGTGGGTCGCGATCACGGCCGGTGCCGTCGCGGCGTTCGTGATCGCGCTGATCGCGATCACCGGCGTGGAATCGGCGATCGGCAAGCCGCTGGCGTCCCTGTTCGGCCGGGACTCCGGTGGCGGGACCTCGCTCGGCAACGTTGTCGAGGGCGGGGACCGGTCCGCCGACCCGTCCGACCAGCGACAGGATCCGTCACCGGCCTCGACGCCCACGCCGACCGCCGACGACCCGGCGGCGACCACCGCTCCGGCACCCGCCTCGCCCACGCCGGTCGACGCAACCAGCTCATCGGTGCCGGCGTCGGACCCCACGCCGTCATCGCCCGCCGAGCAGACGCCGAGCCCGAGCGGGCCACCGACGTCGCCGCCCTCGTCCCCCTAACCCGTACGGCACCGTCCCAGCGCTGCCCGCCGTCCCCTGACCCCACCCGTCGACCCCGCCGCCGTCCCCTGGCCCGCACGTGACCGGCCAGCGCCAGGGAGGGCGTCGGGCGGTGACGGTGCGGTGACGCCAGGGTGACGCGCCGTGCCGCATCATGGCGTGCCGCCTGCGGGTGCGGGCGACTGACGAAGGCGGGGGGAAACCATGGGCGAGAACGCCATGCTGGTGTCGGCGGAGGAGGACGGCGTACGTGAGCTCGTTCTCACAGTGACGCCGAAGACGGACTTCAGGCGGCTGGTCGGCATGCTGGAGCGGCAGCTCACGCTCGATCCCGAGATCTTCGGTCCGCGCGGGTGCAGCCCGTGCTTCTCCGGGATCGAGCGGGTCGTGTTCGACAGCCGGGTGCTGGGCCAGCTTCGCTGAGTGCGGTGGACGTCGAGTCGCGGGACGCGCCCTCGGTGCGTCCCGCGCCGGTGCCGGCGCTCGGCGTCGGCGTGTCCTATCAGGAGTCGTTGCAGGGCTTCCTGACCCGGCACGTCGACGCGTACGACTACGTCGAGGTCGTGCCGGAGGTGGTCCGCGTCGACCGCGGTCCGGACACAACGCCTCGGCTGGCCGACGACCCGGACAAGCTCGCGTTCCTGTGCGACCTCGGTGCCGAGCGTCAGGTCATCCCGCACAGCATCGGGCTGTCGATCGGCAGCGCGCACCGGTTCGACCTGGACTACTACCGGCACCTCGTCGACTGGTACGAGATGTTCCGGTTTCCCTGGCACAGCGACCACCTCGCGTTCAGCCTGGCCGACGAGGTGGGACGGGCGGGCGAGGTGAACGCCGGCATCATGCTGCCGGTCACGTATGACTCGGCGACGCTCGACCGGGTCGCCGAGCGGGTCCGGCGGGTGCGAGCGCTGATCCCGGTGCCGTTCGCGCTCGAGAACAACGTCGACTACGTGCGGCTCGCGCCGGTCGACTACACCGAGGGCGAGTTCGTCGACCAGCTTTGCCGGCGCAGCGGCGCGCGGCTCCTGCTGGACCTGCACAACCTGTACGCGAATAGCCGCAACCACGGCTTTGACCCGATCGCGGAACTGGCGGCGCTGCCGCTCGCCGATGTCGTCGAGCTGCACGTCGCGGGCGGGCTGGAGTACGAGGGCCACTACCTCGACGCGCACTCCGGCGCGGTGCCAGACGCGGTGTGGGACCTGCTCGAGTTCGTTCTCCCGAGGTGCCCGAACGCCGGCGGCGTGACCTTCGAGATCGTCGGCTCCTGGTACCCGGCGCTCGGCGCCACCCGGCTGCTGGACGAGCTCGCCCGCCTCGGCGAAACCTGGGTCGCGGCCCGGACGGTGGCCCATCGAGCGAGCGCGAGGGCTCGCAGCGCGAGCGGGTCACCATGACTGAGCGGGCGTTCCAGGCCGAGCTGGTCGCGCTGGTGCTCGATCCGGACCGGCGCGACGCGGTCGCCACGGGCGCCGCGTCATGCCCGCCGGAACTCACCGAGCAGGAGTGGGCGAGGATCGCCGAGGCCGCCCGGTCCCGCGGGATGGACGCCTGCCGCGCGGTGCACAAGGCGTTCCGCCTGAACAAGCTGCTCACGCTGCTCCCGCACGTCTGCGCGGTGCTCGGCCCGGACCTGCTCGCCGCCGAGGTGGCCGGCTTCTGGCGAGAACGGCCGCCGCGCGGCTTCCACTACGCCGACGAGGCGGCCGACTTCTGCGACCGCCTCGCTCGCCGGGCGTCCACGGCGGCACTGTCCGACGACCCGCAGCTGCTGGAGGCGGTGACGCTCGCGGTGGCCGTGGATCGTCCGTCCTACGCCGGCACCCGCGCCGCCGGCGCCGGCCACTGAGTCACGTGGCCATGTCCACGAACCGGCTGTAGTGCCCCTGGAACGCGACCGTCACCGTCCCGGTAGGACCGTTGCGGTGCTTCGCGAGGATCAGGTCCGCCTCCCCCGCCCGCGGCGACTCCCGCTCGTAGGCATCCTCCCGGTGCAACAGAATCACCA
>JBKOXW010000114.1:0-5652 GCA_046744115.1 Actinomycetota bacterium
GCGACGGCGAGTGCGGCCACCGTCGCCGTGCGCCGACGGCGTAGGGCGTCTCCCCGCTGCCGGACGGTGTCGGCGTCGGCGAGGGTGAGCCGGCGAACGTCCTGGTCGAGCGCGGCCAGGTGGCGGTCGAGGAGGTCAGACATGGCGGATCTCCAGGTCCTCGGTGTCGGCGTGGTCCCGGCCGAGCCGTTGCGCCAACGCGGCCCGTCCGCGGGACAGCCAGGACTTCACGGTGCCGACCGGCACGTCCAGCTCCGCAGCGATGGCGTCCAGCGGGCGGTCGGCGAGGTAGTGCAGGACGATCGCGCGGCGCTGGTTCTCCGGCAGCGTGCGGAGCGCGTCCACCAGCGCGGTCGTGTCCGGCGACGGCGCGGGCAACGGCGCCGGCGGTCCGTGCCGGCCCCAGGCTCGCGCGGCGCTGCGGGCCCGGCGCCACCGGCTCACCGCCAGCCGGAAAGCGACCGTGCGCACCCACGCCCCGGGGTCGTGGTAGCCGCCAACAGTGCGCCAGCGTTGCCACGCTCGGGCATACGCCTCGTGCACACAGTCCTGCGCCTCGGCGAGGTCGCCGGTGAGCGCGTACACCTGTGTGACCAGGCGCCTCGCGGTGCCTCGATAGAACTCGTCGAACTGGGCTGACCCGTCCATCGCCGTCCCCGCGGGTCGGTGGTGTTGACGTTGTCACGCGCGACGGCGCCGCCAGGTTGCGATGAGCGGTCACAGCGGGGGCATCCGCGCCGCCCGATCTGGCGGATCTGTCCGGTGCCCGCATCCTGAAGACCGGGCGGTAGTCGGACCGGACTGCCTGTGTCGCTCGCCTGGTCGCGAGGTTCTCAGGCCCGAGGTTGTTGAGCGTCCGTAATGGTCGCGACCCCGCTCGCGCCTTGTGCCGACGACGCCGCGGGGCTTACCGGTGCGACGGCCGTCCGAACGCACCGGCTGCAGGGAGCAGTCCGAGCCACCGGCGGCGGCGCCGCGGCAGCGGGCCCGGGCGCGGCCGAGCACACGCCTCGCTACCCTCGCGTCCGCACGCCGCCCCGGCAGCCGACGATCCCTCGGCCAGGATGTCGACGGCCTCCTGGACGTACTCGTCGGAGAGATGGCGGATCAGATCCTCCCGGCCCGCCGCGACGGCCGCGTTCACCTTCCACGCGTAGTCGTCGTGCAACTCGCGCAGTCGGGCGGTCTGCTCCGGATCGGCCGGCATCGTTCGCCTCCGGCGGGGGTCTGCGCCGACTCCCCGCCCGCCAGTCTCCGCCTACGCCGCCCGACCGTCGACGTGCACGCAGCAGCGGACGACGCGACCGTCGAGCGGAGCTGGCTGTGTCGCCCTGTCCGGGGAGCCCAGAAGCAGGTCAGCAAGGGCGCGCGCTTCGCTCCCCGAGCACGTCTGGACGATCCCGGCCTGACCCGGCGACGATGTTCAGATCCGAATCCACGCGGTCACCCCTGGATGCGACGGGTGTGGCCGCGCCACTCGCGTTCGCGTAGCTCGAATTTCTGGATCTTGCCGGTAGAGGTCTTCGGCAGTTCAGCGACGAATTCGACGGCCTTCGGCACCTTGTACCGGGCGATCTTGGTCCGGACATGCTCGATGAGTTCGCCCTCGGTGACCGTCGCACCGGCGCGGGTGATGACGAAGGCCTTGGGCCGCTCCCCCCACTGCTCGTCCGGGATGCCGATTACGGCGACCTCCAGCACGGTCGGGTGAGACGCGACCGCCTGCTCTACCTCGATCGTGGAGATGTTCTCACCGCCGGAGACGATGACGTCCTTGGCCCGGTCGCGCAGCTCGACGTACCCGTCGGGATGCCACACGCCGAGGTCACCGGAGTGGAACCAGCCGCCGGCGAACGCCGTCTCGGTCGCCTCCGGATCCTGGTAGTAGCCCTTCATGACGTTGTTGCCCCGCATGACCACCTCACCGAGGGTCTGTCCATCACGCGGAACGTCGCTCATGTCGGTGCTGACCACCCGCACCGGGTCGGCGTGGATCATGGCAACGCCCTGCCGCGCCTGCAGCCGGGCTCGTTCGTCGGTGGAGGCGCCCGCCCAGCCGGGCTGCCACTCGCAGACCGTGTGCGGGCCATATGTCTCGGTGAGGCCGTAGACATGGACCACGTGGGCGCCCAGCCTCTCCATGGCCTCGATGATCGCCGGGCTCGGCGGGGCTCCCGCCGTGGTGACGACGAGCGGTCGGTCCAGTGTCCGCGCCTGCGCGGCGTTGGCCATCATGACCAGGACGGTGGGGGCGCAGTTGAGGTGCGTGACCTGCTCCTCCTCCAGCAGCTTCCAGACCAACGCAGGCTCCACCGCGCGCAGGCAGACATGCGTGCCGCCGATCGCCGTGACTCCCCACACCGTGCACCAGCCGTTGCAGTGGAACATCGGCAAGGTCCACAGGTAGACGCTGTCCGGAGTGTGCCGGGAGTGGATCACCTCGCCGAGCGCGTTGAGATACGCGCCCCGGTGGGTGTACATGACGCCCTTCGGCCGCCCGGTGGTCCCCGACGTGTAATTGATCGCGATGGTGGCGAGCTCGTCATCGACTCCCCATGGCAGCGGCGTGTCGGAGCCGCGGCCGATGAACTCCTGGTACGTCGGGCCGTCGACCTGCTGGTCCGAGTCGGCGCCGGTGCCGACGCTGGCTGGGTCGACCACGGAGACGACCTCGCGAACGGTACGCAGCCCGCCCGCGATTGGAGCCAACGTGCCGTGCAGCCCCGTGTCGGCGACGAGCAGGCTCGCCCCCGAGTGGTCGCAGATGTAGCGCACCTCGTCCGGCGCGAGCCGAGTGTTGATCGCCACGAGCACGCCACCGGCCAGCGCGACCGCGAAGTGCGCCACCACCATTTCGGGAATGTTCGGCATCAGGTAGGCCACCCGGTCGCCCGGCTCCACGCCGCTGGCCCGGAAGGCCTGCGCGACGCGTGTCACCTCCTCCGCGAGCTCTCGATACGTCAGTGACCGAGCGCCGTAGCGGATCGCCACCTTCTCCGGGTAGACCTCGGCCGACCTGCCCAGGAAGGCCAGCGGCGTCAACGGCGTCACGAACGGTCGTGTCACGGCACCCTCCTGGATGCGATGGTGGGCGCCGGACGGGTGGTGCACAAGCTCCGCCAACCGCAGCACAGCCTGTCCGCCGACGGCGTCTGCCGACCGCCCGGCTCTTCGCCACCCGGCTGGGCGGTCGAGCGCGGCCGGTACGTTGCTGACGGCCTGGCCGTGGCCGCCGGCGGTGGCGACGCAGGTCTACCAGAAGGACAGGTCGCTGTCGGTGAGCTGACTGGTCAGGAAGTTCGCGAAGAAGAATCCGAAGTAGACGACGACCGCGGCCAGGATCAGGTACGACCACCACCGCGCCTTCGCCGGCCTCGGCAGCTTGCTGATGAGATACATGAGCAAGAACGGCATGATCAGCGCCGCCAGGTTCGACATGTTCGCTGCCCACGACACGAGCGTCGTCGGCAGCGCCTGGAAGATGATCACCGAGATGACGACGGCCAGCACCACCATGAACGGGTAGTAGAAGCGGCGCGGGTCGCCACCGATGACGCGCCGGAACCGCTCGCTGGACCCGTACAGCGCATCGACGAGGTTCCGCACGAGCATCTCGAAGACCACGAGTTGGGTGGTGTAGAGAATGAGGAACCCGACCAGCAGCGCCCACCAGTAGTAGATCCGTGGCTCGCCCAGGGCCTCGAGCTGGCCGGCCACGTAGGTGGGCATCGAGGCCCGGGTCGGCTCCGTGCCGGTCTCCGTCCTGAGGTGGCTGACCAGGATGGCGGGCATGAAGATGCCGATCACGGCTCCCGGCACGAACACGATCCACATCTCCAGCGTGAGGAAGCGCCACCAGCGGCGCCACCGCGCCGTGTTCTCAGGCGTCTCCGGGAAGGTCGAGCCCACCGGATTGACCTGCTGCTCGGCGCGGCTGAGCAGACCGGGGATGTAGCCGGTCCTGGCCCCCATTCCGTAGCCCTTGTCGCGGTAGTAGTTCATGAACACGTAATTCAGGCCGGACGCCATGGCCGCGAACCCGGCGACCGCGCCGAGGTCGGTCGCGTCGACCCCTTCCGGAGGCAGCGCGGGCCGGAACATTCCCTCCAAGCCATCGCCCCACGCGCCGCCCGGCACGATGAGGATGGCCACCAGCACAAGGGTGACGAGGATGAACAGGACGAGCACCCAGTTCACCAGCTCGAGCGTCCGCGAGATCTTCCGACCGAAGAGCGTGATGACGAAGACCGAGCCCATCAGCGCGACGGCGAGCCACCGCGATGCGGTGCGATCCTCGGGTCCAGGAATGTCGCCGGTGATGAAGGTGAAGAGCGCGTCGCCCGCGCCCGCGGCCCAACCGCCGGTGATGAAGGCCAGGTAGAACAGGAGGATCGCCAGGATCGTGCCCAGGTAGAACCCGGGCGGGATGCGGCCGAAGCCGAGCGAGGGCACCTCGCCCGTGGCAATGACGTAGCGGCCGATCTCCATGTTGTAGAAGGCCTGGAGCAGGATCGAGACGAGCGCGACGAACCCGATCCCTAACCAGCCACTAGTTCCGATGGCGAGGGGGGCGAGCAGCCACTCGCCGCTTCCGATGGACAGGCCGAGCGCGATCAGACTCGGCCCGATGACCAGCGCAACCGTTTCCTTGAAGCCGATCCGCCGGGCCCGGAAGACCTGCTCGGGCTCGGGAAGATCATCGACGCCGAGCGGCGGCCGGCCGACACCCAAGGGCCACGTGCGACCCGTCGGTGGGGCGGTCGGTGCTCCGGCTCCAGCGGCAGACGCGTCCATGCTGCCCCCTCCCACTCGGATGGCCTCGATCGGGAACTATCGATCACGGTGCTGAGGCTGTCAACGAGTTGCAGCTGCCCGAGACCGGATCGGATAGCGTCGTGGGCACCACGCCCCGCGGTGCTCCGGGAGGCTGTGATGACGAGGGGTATGGACGGCAGCGTCGACGTCTTGGTTCGCCGATCTGGACACCATGCAGTTGGTCCGCTGCCTCTGGTCGGCTCGATGTCCGCACCCAGCCCGAAGGAGGCGCCGATGGATGAGTACTTCGTCTGGATGACAACGCGAAGAATCAGACCCGGCACGCTGGCTGACTTCGAGCGGGTGTGGCGGCCGGACCCCTACCCGGAGGGCCTGCGTCGCGCCTACGCCTACTGGTCCGAGGACGGCACGGAGGTAGTCGGCGTCTCGCTCTGGGACTCCAAGGAGTCCTGTGACGCCTGGCGTGCGTCCGAGGCAGAGGCGCGTCGGCGCGAGGCCATGGCGCCCTATGTCGCCGAGGAGCGCGAGGCGTTCTACCGCGGCCGCGAGCTCGCGGTGCCCGTGCGCTAGCAGCCGGTCGAGCCCGGTGTGCGCCAACCAGGGACCAGCGCCGCATGAACGCGGGCATCCAGGTGCTGCGACCCAGGTGCGGGTGGCGGGTTAGATTCCTTGTTCGGCCGGAAGGCGGCCGATCCGCACGGCTCGCTGCAGCGCTTCGTGATCGCGCTCGGTCTGGTCGGCGTACGCCTGCGCGAACCGCCACAGTGCCCGGTCGACCCGGTCGCTCTTGCCGAGATAGCCGGCGATCATGGACGCGCCGCTGGTGCGGGCATGCGCCTTGGCGAGCAAGTGCCCGCAGATCGATGCATAGTCGGC
>JBKOXW010000160.1:0-5917 GCA_046744115.1 Actinomycetota bacterium
GGCGCTGGTACATGAGGCTCGCGGCCGGCCGGAGGTGGCGCTCGACGCGCTCGCCGCCACCTGGGCCCGGCACCTCGAGCTCGGGCTGGACCACGTGGCGCTGCGGATCGGTCCCGACCTGGTCCGGATGCAGCTCGCGGCCGGGGAGGGACGTCCGGCGGCGGAGACCGCGGAACTGGTGGCGACCGTCGCGGAGCGGGCCGGCACAGCCAGCGCGCGAGCGGCCGCCACGCGGTGCCGCGGCCTGGTCGCCGGCGATCCGGACGTGCTGCTCGACGCGGTGGCGGAGTTCGCGGCCGGCCCGCGCGCGCTGGACCGCGCGCGGGCCGCCGAGGACGCGGCGACAGCGCTGGCACGTCACGGTCGGCCGGGGGAGGCCGCTGTCCGGTTCGCCGAGGCGCTCACGCTGTACGACCGCATCGGCGCGAGCCGCGACCTGTCCCGCGCCGCCGCCGCGCAACGCCGTGCGGGCATCCGCCGCGGGGTGCGCGGCACCCGCCGCCGGCCGGCGCACGGCTGGGCGAGCCTCACCGCGACCGAGCTGGCGGTGGCGCAGCTGGCCGCCGAGGGCCTGACCAACCCGCAGATCGGGCAGCGGCTCTACATCTCCCGCTACACCGTGGAGACCCATCTCAAGCACGTCTTCGCGAAGCTCTCGCTGTCCAGCCGGGTGCAGCTCGCGGCCGAGGTGGCCCGCCGGGCGGGCTAGACCCGCCGGGAGGACCGCCGGCAGCCGGGCTCAGCCACCCGCGGCGGGCCGCCCGGCCGCCGGCGCCTCCAGGGCATGGTCGGTCACCCGTTGCGCGCCCGGCGCCACGGTCTCCAGCGCCTGCTGGTCGGCGTGCAGCACCGGCCGGCCGGCTCGCCGGCTGCGCCGCTCGATCACCGTGGCGAGCCAGCCGAGCACCAGGTTGATCACCATGTAGATGGCCGCGACGACGACGCAGGCCTGGATGACGTTGCCGAACTGGGTGCCGATCTGGTCGGCCTGCCGCAAGAGCTCCACGTAGGCGATGATGTAGCCGAGCGCGGAGTCCTTCAGCAGCACGACCAGCTGCGCGATCAGTACCGGCAGCATGGAGCGGACCGCCTGCGGCAGCAGGATGATCCGCATCACCGCGTTCTTGCGCAGGCCCAGCGCGTACGCCGCCTCGGACTGGCCGCGCGGCACGGCGAGCACCCCGGCCCGGACGATCTCGGCGATGACCGACCCGTTGTAGAGCGTGAGGCCGAAGACGACCGCGGTGAACGCGCTGATCGCCACGCCGAGGATCGCGAACGAGCCGAAGAACGCGAAGAAGATGAGGATCAGCAGCGGGATCGCCCGGAAGAACTCGACGACCGCACCGGCCGGCAGCCGGATCCACCAGCGCTCGGAGAGCCGGCCGAGCCCGAACACCGCGCCGAACGCGAGCGCCAGCACGCCGCCGACCGCGGCCGCCCGGAGCGTGCCCTCCAACCCCGGGATGAGGTACGTGGTCCAGACGTCGGCTTCCAGGAACGGCCGCCACTTCTCCGCGGCCCACTGGCCCTTCTCGTCGAGCTTCGCATACACGAAATAGGCCACCGCGAGTAGCAGCAGCGCGAAGACCGCGGTGAGCACGCGGTTGCGCCGCCGGGCCTGCGGCCCGGGCGCGTCGTAGAGGACCAGGCTCACCGGAGCACCGCCGCCCTGCGCGCCCACCAGCCGAAGAACAGCCCGGCCGGCAGGGTGAGGACGATGAACCCGAACGCGATGCCCAGGAAGATCGCGAAGACGTCATCGCTCTCGGTCTCGATCAGCTCCCGCATGATCACGGCCGCCTCGCTGACCCCGATCGTCGCGGCGATCGTGGTGTTCTTGGTCAGCGCGATCAGCACGCTGCCCAGCGGCGCGATCACCGCGCGGAACGCCTGCGGAAGCACGACGAGGCGCAGCGTCTGAAAGAACGTCAGGCCGATCGAGCGGGCCGCCTCGGCCTGTCCCACCGGGACGGTGTTGATGCCGGACCGGATCGCCTCGCATACGAACGCGGACGTGTACGCGACCAGCCCCAGCACGGCCAGCCAGTACGCGTTCGTGGTGATCGTGTCCGAGAAGTTCAGGCCGAGGCTCGCGCCCAGACCGAACGAGGCGAAGAACAGCACCAGGGTGAGCGGCGTGTTGCGCAGCGCGGTGACGTACCCGCCACCCGCGACCCGCAGCACCGGGATCGGCGAGACGCGCATCGCCGCCAGCACGGTGCCGACCACGAGGGCCAGCACCGCGCTGACGGCGGCGAGCTTCACCGTCATCCCGAACGCCTGGAGGATGTCCTCCCGGTTGTCCAGCAGAGCGTCCATCGGCCCTGCCGTACCCGGCGGTCAGTACCGCTCGAGCGCCGGCGGCTCCGCCGGGATCTCGTACCCGGACGGACCGATCGTCGACTCCAGCGCGGCCTTCCAGCTGCCGTCGTCGAACGACTTCTGGATGGCGTCGTTGATCTTGTCGCGGGTCTCCTTGTCGTCCTTCTTCAGGCCGATCCCGTACTTCTCCTCGCTGAACGTCTCGCCGACCACCTTGAGCTTGCCCGGGTTCTGCGCGGCGAAGCCGGCCAGGATGATGTCGTCGGTGGTCACGGCGTCGACCTGCCCGCCGAGCAGCGCCTCGACGCAGCGCGCGTAGTTCGGCTGCTCCAGCAGCTGGACGTTCTCCGCGTACTCGTCCTTGATCTTCTGCGCCGGGGTGGATCCGGTGACCGAGCACAGCTTCTTGTTGTTGTTCAGCGACTCCGGCCCGGTGATGTCGGTGTTGTCCGTCTGCACGAGCAGGCTCTGGCCGGCGATGAAGTACGGCCCGGCGAAGGCGACCTTCTCCTTGCGGGTGTCGGTGATGGAGTACGTCGCCACCACGATGTCCACCTGGCCCTGCTCGATGAACGACTCGCGGTTGGCCGAGATCGCCTCCTTGAACGTGATCCCGTCCTCCGGCACGCCGAGCTCCTTGGCGACGATCTTCGCCATCTCGACGTCGAACCCGGAGTACGACCCGTCCGGCTCCTTCAGCCCGAGCCCGGGCTGGTCGTACTTGATGCCGACGACGATCTTCTTCTCGCTCGCCACCTGGTCGGCAAGCGAGTCGAACTCGTCCCCCTCGTCGTCGCCGCACGCCGCGCCGGTCAGCGCGAGCGCGGCGAGGGCGGCGAGAGCGGGCAGCCGTCGCAGTCTCATCGGTGTATTCCCTCCTGGGGTGTCGGGTGAGGTCCGTCAATGGGTGAGGATCTTGGACAGGAAGTCCGCGGCGCGGTCGGTGCGCGGGTTGGTGAAGAAGTCGTCCGGTGTGGCCTCCTCGGCGATCAGGCCGTCGGCCATGAACACCACGCGGTTGGCCGCGCGGCGGGCGAAGCCCATCTCGTGGGTGATCACGAGCATCGTCATCCCGTCCCGGGCCAGCGCGATCATCACGTCCAGCACCTCGTTGATCATCTCCGGGTCGAGCGCGGACGTGGGCTCGTCGAAGAGCATCAGCTTCGGGTCCATGGCCAGCGCCCGCGCGATCGCCGCGCGCTGCTGCTGCCCACCGGAGAGCTGGGCCGGGTACTTCTGCGCCTGGTTCGCGATGCCGACCCGGTCCAGCAGCTCCATCGCCCGCCGCCCGGCCTCCGCCTTGGAACGCCGCCGGACCTTGACCGGGCCCAGCGTCACGTTGTCCAGGATCGTCTTGTGCGCGAACAGGTTGAACTGCTGGAACACCATGCCCACATCGGCCCGCAGCCGGGCCAGCGCGCGGCCCTCGGCCGGCAGCGGCCGCCCATCGACCAAGATCGTCCCCGAGTCGATCGGCTCCAGCCGGTTGATGGTCCGGCAGAGCGTCGACTTGCCGCCGCCGGACGGTCCGATCACGACCACGACCTCGCCCCGGGAGACGGTCATGTCGATGTCCCTGAGCACATGCAGCTGCCCGAAGTGCTTGTTGACACCCGACATGACCACCAGGGGCTCGGTGGCTGCGGTCATGGGGCGCACCCTAGCGCCAGCGGCCTACCCCGGATGCCGGCGGCGGGACCCGGCCGATCCGATCGTTATCTGAACGAGAGCGGCCCGGCCGGGCGGCTACCCTCGGAACCCGAGATGAGCGCGCGTACATACCAGGTCCGCACCTACGGGTGCCAGATGAACGTGCACGACTCCGAGCGCCTGGCCGGTCTGCTCGAGGAGGCGGGCTACCGGCGGGCCCCGGCCGGCAGCACGGCCGACGTGGTCGTGTTCAACACCTGCGCTGTTCGCGAGAACGCGGACAACCGGCTGTACGGCAACCTCGGCCACCTGCGCCCGGTCAAGGACGCGCACCCGGGCATGCAGATCGCGGTCGGCGGCTGCCTGGCGCAGAAGGACCGGGGCGAGATCACCCGGCGGGCGCCCTGGGTCGACGTCGTGTTCGGCACCCACAACATCGGCTCGCTGCCGGTGCTGCTGGAGCGGGCGCGGGTGGAGCAGGAGGCGCAGGTCGAGATCCACGAGGCGCTGGAGGTCTTCCCGTCCACGCTCCCGGCCCGGCGCGAGTCGGCCTACTCGGCGTGGGTGTCGATCTCGGTCGGCTGCGACAACACCTGCACGTTCTGCATCGTGCCCGCGCTGCGTGGGACGGAGCGGGACCGTCCGCCCGCGGACGTGCTCGCCGAGGTGCGCGCGCTCGTCGAGCAGGGCGTGCTCGAGGTGACGCTGCTCGGCCAGAACGTCAACTCCTACGGCCGCGCGTTCGGCGACCGGTACGCGTTCGGCGCCCTGCTGCGGGCCTGCGGCGGCGTGGACGGCCTGGAGCGGATGCGCTTCACCTCCCCGCACCCGCGCGACTTCACCGACGACGTGATCGACGCGATGGCCGAGACCCCCGCCGTGTGCCACCAGCTGCACATGCCGCTGCAGTCCGGTTCGGACGCCGTGCTCCGGGCGATGCGCCGGTCCTACCGGCAGGACCGCTACCTGGCGATCCTGTCCCGGGTCCGGGCCGCGATGCCGGACGCCGCCGTCACGACCGACATCATCGTCGGCTTCCCCGGCGAGACCGAGGCCGACTTCGCCGAGACGCTGCACGTGGTGCGGGAGGCCCGGTTCGCCGGCGCGTTCACGTTCCAGTACTCCCCGCGCCCCGGTACGCCGGCCGCCTCGATGCCCGGGCAGGTGCCGCGCGCGGTCGTCCAGGAGCGGTACGAGCGGCTGGTCGCGCTGCAGGAGGACATCTCGCTCGCGGAGAACAGGCGGCTGCTCGGCGCGACGGTGGAGGTGCTCGTCGCCGACGGCGAGGGCCGCAAGGACGGGGTCACCGGGCGGCTGTCCGGCCGGGCCCGGGACGGCCGGCTGGTGCACGTCGGCGGCGACCCGGCGGTGCTCCGTCCCGGTGACGTGCTGACCGCGGTGATCACCCACGCGGCCCCGCACCACCTGGTCTCCGACCGGCCGCCGTTGTCCCACCGGCGCACCCGGGCCGGCGACGCCTGGACCGCCGGCGCCCGCCCGGACCCAGGCCCACGGCCGGTCCTGCTCGGCCTGCCCGCCGTCGGCGCGCCCGCCGGCTAGCTCGGCACCGCCGCCCGGGCGGCCTGATGTTCAGTGGCGGACCGACCGCTCCGCCTCGGCCAGCCACTCCCGCCGGGCCGCCACCGCGGCCTCCGCCTCGGCCACCCGGGCCGTGTCGCCGGCCGCGCGCGCCTTCGCCAGCTGCGACTCCGCCTTGCTCAGCGCGTCGCGCATCTGCGCGAGCAGGGGGTTGGAGGTGGCGCTGCCCCGCTTCCACTCGGTGTCCGCCGCCTCACGCACCCGCTGCTCGGCCGCGCGCATCCGGCTGTCGAGGCCGCGCAGGGCGTCCCGCGGCACGTGGCCGACCGCGTCGTAGCGCTCCTGGATCTCGCGCAGCCGGGCCTGCGCCCCCCGCACGTCCGCGGCCGGGTCGAGCGCCTCG
>JBKOXW010000046.1:0-19017 GCA_046744115.1 Actinomycetota bacterium
GCTCGGCCGCAGCCCGTAGACACCGCAGAAGCTCGCCGGGATGCGAATGGAGCCGACGAGGTCCGATCCGTACTCGCCGAACGTCATCCCCGCCGCGACCGCCGCGGCCGCGCCGCCGGAGGAGCCGCCGGGCGAGCGCGATGTGTCCCACGGATTGCTGGTCACGCCGTACAGCTCGTTCGCGGTCTGCCCGAAGTCGCCGAGCATGAATGCCACGTTCGTCTTGCCGATGATGATCGCGCCAGCCTGCTTCAGGCGCCGGACGACCGTGGCGTCGTCGTCGGCAATGGCATCGGCGAAGGCGGGATTTCCCCACGTTGTCGCCAGCCCGGCGACGTGGAAGCCGTCCTTGATGGTCATGGGCACGCCGTGCAGCGGTCCCAGGTCGCCGCCTCGGGCGATCAGCTCGTCGGCCACCGCCGCCTCGCGCAGTGCCGCCTCTCGCCGGAGCTCGACCACGGCGTTCAGCGCCGGGTTGACGGCGTCGATCCGGGCGAGCAGCACCTCGGTCAGCTCGCGGGCGGAGATCTCCTCGCGGCGCAGCATTCCCGCCGCGTCCGTCGCCGACCGGAACAGTGTGTCGTCCATGTCTTTGGCCACCCGTCAGGTCGTCGCGATCGGTTCTTGCAGTTCCGTCACCCAGGCATTCCGGTCCGGGCCGACCTCGATATACAGCTCGCGGTTGTATCCGGCCGACCGGTATCCGTGCGCGTCGATCCAGCGGGCCAGCGTCTGAATGGTCTGCATGACGTCGTCCATGGATCCGCGGTGCACGATCGTGGCCGCCTGCTCGATCTCGGGCAGGTCCACGATCTCGAAGTCGTGGTCGCCGGCCGGCTCCGCGTCGACCGGCAGCGCCGCGTGAACGAGCACGGCATCGTTCTCCGCACTGTCCTCGTAATACGCGATCCCGTGGCCGGTGTGGCTCAGCCCGGCACGGTCGAGCCGCGCGGCCAGCTCGCGGTACAGCGGCCCGATCACCGGGGCGATGGACTCGGGCTCGAAGCTCGCCGCGGTCCCGGTGAGCTCGGCGACCCGCACCGCGGGGATCCGCTTGATCTGGATGTCCTCGGCCGGCATAGCACCTTCCCGTTCGATGAGCTGGAGCCTCGCCTCGACCTGCACCAGCCGCGCGGTGTCCGCCGTGATCCGCGCCTGCAGTTCGGCCTGGCGCAGCCGCAGCATCCCGCGCAGCTCCTCGACGCCCACCTTCTCGTCGACGATGGACTGCACCTGCTGCAGCGTGAATCCCAGATCCTTCAGCGCGACGATGCGATTCAGCCGCGAGAGCTGCCCCGACTCGTATGAGCGGTAGCCCGTCGCCTGATCGACTCGCGTTGGTCGCAGCAGCCCGATCGCGTCGTAGTGCCGCAGCATGCGCACCGACACGCGGCCGTGCCTGGCGAAGTCCCCAATGCTGAACATGACGCCTCCGGTCTACGGCCTGACACCGTGTCAGGGTCAAGCCCAGCGGACCATCCATGCGCTCGATGCTCGACTGGGTGAGGGCGGAGTTCCTGTCACCCATGGGAGGTACGTTGCACGAACGGAGGCTCCAGGAGGTCACGATGCGCATGCAGGGCACCAAACAACTGGAGCGAGACACCACGGTCCACGCTCCCGTCAGCGACGTCTACCGCCTGTTCATGGACAACGCAGAGCTGGCCAACTGGGCGCCCGTCGTCGACGCCGTCACCGACGAACACGGTGGCGACGACACCGGCCTGGGCACGACGCGCACCTGCGCGGTGACCATGAACGGCAAGAAAGGAACCATGGTCGAGCGGTGCGTCCAGGCGGTGCCCGACACTCGCGCGTCGTTCCTGGTTGTTGACGACTCCTTCGGGTTCAACAAGATGCTCACCAACTACGGCTTCACCGCCCACTTCACGCCCACGACAAACGAACGGACCACGGTGCGGATCGAGACGTTCTACACGCCTGCCAACCCGATCGCCGCCGTGCTCAACCGGCTGGTGATGCGACGCAGGCTCCGCGGTGTCGTGGACGGGCTCCTCGGCGGGCTGCGGACACTCGCCGAGCAGCGCCACGCGCAGCCTGAAGACCTGAGGCCACCACCCTGACCCGTCCCAACCCACCCGCACCCGAGCCTTGGCCGGACCGTCGCCGGTCCGCTCCTCATGCGTACGTCCACGCGCCGAGGAGCCGACCCGCTCGGTCCCGGATGGTCGCCACAAGGTCGGCCGCCGGGACGCGATCGACGGCGGCCACGGCCGTATCGGCGCCGATGCATCGGGTGTCGATGCCCTTGTAGAGCGCGGCGAGCGAGTCGTTCAGGTGCTGCAGCAGCGTCCGCAGGTCCCACTGCGAGCAGGGCGTCGGACCCGACAGGAGCGGAGGCGTGACGGCCGCAACGCTGCCGAGGGCGTAGCTGATCGCGCGCTCGAGCAACCCGACTCCGCCGGCCAGCGCGGCCATGGCGAGCCCTGGTCAGGGCCGGACGGCAGACGCCGCGGCGTCGTCGTACGTAGGTGGCAACCCGAACGTGGCGAAGAGGCTCCCGTCGATGAACGCCACGATCCGCGCAATGCCGGTAGCGGTGACGGTGAGCACCTGCACCGAGTGCGGGCGGTAGACACCGTCGTGGCGGCGCACGTACAACGCCACTGCCGGCTGACCGTTCGCCCTTGTGGGGGTGAACCGCTTCCTGTCCGGCGCGTCCAAGACCCGGGGTGCGAGGAAGCGCGCGACCGCCCCGCGGCCGGCGAACCAGGCCGGGAACGGCGGCATCTCCACGACGATGTCGTCCCGCAGCAGCTCCAGCAGGGCCGCGAGGTCGGCGTTCTCGAACGCCGCGACGTACCGGTCGAGCACCGCCCGCTCCTGTGGCCCGGCCGGCTCGACGACGTCCTCCTCGGCGGGTGCGGCGTGCGCGAGCTGCGCCCTGGCGCGCCGCAGCGCGCTGTTGACCGCGGTGGTCGAGGTGCCCAGGAGCTCGGCGACCTCGGCCGCCCGCCAGGCCAGCACGTCGCGCATGAGCAGTACAGCGCGCTGTCTGGCGGGCAGGTGCTGCAAGGCGGCGACGAACGCCAGCCTGATGCTCCCTCGTGAGACGACGATCGCGGCGGGGTCGCCTGGCGCGCCGCCGAGCACCGCATCCGGGATGGGCCGCAGCCATGCGACCTCAGATGCAGCCAGGCCCAACGGCGCTTCCGGGTCCTCGCTCGGCCCGCCCAGCCCGGACGGGAGGGGCCGGCGGTCGCGGCGCTCGAGCGCCCGCAGGCACGCCCTGGTGGCGATCTTGTACAGCCAGGTACGTAGCGACGACCGGCCCTCGAACCCGTCGTACGAACGCCATGCGCGCAGGTAGGTCTCCTGGACCAGGTCCTCGGCGTCGTCGACCGAGCCGAGCATCCGGTAGCAATGCGCCAGCAGCTCCCGCCGGAACGGGTCGGTGAGACGGGCGAAGTCCTCGCCCTCTGCCATCGCCACTCCCGCGCCGTGTCGTCCCCCCATCCTGTCAGCCTCAGCCCTCGCCCTGCAGCGCCGGGACGGGCTGCGCGAGAAGGACGGGAGTCTCGACCGCCGCCCGCCGACGGGGAGTCGCGAGAGCGGCGGCCGCCCCCGCGAGCGACAGGACCGCGGCCACGCCGATCGCCGGGGCGAACCCGTCGGTGAACGCTTGGGCAGAGGCGTAGCTGCCGGCCGCGGAGAACACGGCGACGAGGACGGCGATCCCGAACACTCCGCCGAGTTGACGCAGCATGGTGAAAGTGCCGGACGCCTTCCCCATCTCGTGCGGGGCGACCGCACCCAGGACGGAGTTCTGGGTGGCGGGCATGGCCATCGAGACGCCGCAGCCGGCGACGATCAACGGCGCCACGATGTCCGGGTACGCGAGGCCGGACTGGGCGACCACTCCAATCCAGGCCATCCCGACCGCCTGCAGGAACAACCCTCCCACCATGAACGGGCGCTCACCGATCCGGTCGACCAGGGCACCGGCGACCGGTGCAACCACGAACAGCGTCGCGGTCCAAGGCAGGAGCCTCAGCCCGGTGGCGAACGGCCCGTAGCCCAGACCGGCCTGCAGGAGCTGCGCCATGAAGAACACGGCGCCGAACAGCGACGCGAACAGGAAGAAGCCGGCCGCATTGCCGGATGAGAACGCGCGGGAGCGGAACAACCGCAACGGCAGCATCGGCACCAGGACGCGCCGCTCCCAGCCGACGAAGCCAGCCGCCAGCAGCGCCCCGGCCGCCAGCGCCGTGATGACCTCCAGGCTGCCCCAGCCGGCGCCGTTCCCCCGCACCAGCCCCCACACGAGGCCGAAAGCACTGCCTGTTGCGAGCACGAGGCCGCCGAGGTCGAGAGCCGTGTTCGTGCCGAAGCTCTCCTCGATGCGACTGAGCACGAGCGGGATGGCCAGCAAGCCAATCGGGACGTTGATCCAGAAGATCCACTCCCATGCGATGCCCTGCGTAACGGCACCGCCGAGGAGCGGGCCGCCGAGGACGGCCAGCCCGGTCACGCCACTGAAGATCCCCAGGGCACGCCCACGCCGCTCCGAGGGGAACGCCGCGCTCAGCAGCGTCAGAGCCAGCGGCATCACCAGCGCCGCGGCGGCGCCCTGCACGGCCCGCGCCGTCACCAGCCAGCCGATGCTCCCTGCCAGCGCGCACCACGCCGACGCCGCCGCGAACAGCCCCAGGCCCGCGACGAACATGCGCCGGCGCCCGAACCGGTCCCCGAGCGCCGCGCCAGTCATCAGCAGCACGGCGAAGCTGAGGCTGTAGGCGTTCACCGTCCACTCCAGCGCCTCCACCGAGGCATGGAGGTCCATCCGGATCGTGCTCAGTGCCGTGGTCACGACCAGAATGTCCAGCGCCACCATCAAGGACGCGATCGAGGTCAGGGCGAGGACCCACCTCTGCGCCGACGTCGAGGCCATCTTCCTTCCGTTGCTCACGTGTCCTCCCTGGTCGCCGATCGGAATCGGGGACAGCCGTAGCAGTCACGTGTATGGATCCGGCACCAGGCGAAAACTCGCCGGTCAGCGTTGTCTGAGGCGCCAGAACAGGTCTGTGTGGCGAGATGGCCGTCCAGCCGGCGGGCGGTCAGCAGCCCGCTCCGGTCGTGATCCCGCCGCATGTGCCGCCGCCGCACGAGGAGGAGCCCGAGCCGGCGCCGGTTCCGTGACACCCGGCATCTGTGGAGGTGCACGCACCCCGGTGCCCGTAGGCTGGCCGCCACACGGAGGCACCGGCGACGAAGGGGACCATATGGACGTCCAGCCGATCGCCGACCTCTTGCGCGAGGCTGGCGAGACCCATCATCGGGTCTACCGGATCGTCGACGGGGAGGATCCGGACTGGGCATCCTGGTACGCCAACTGGTTGATCGAGTTGTCCGAACTGCCGGAGCTGCTCGGTGTGGCTCCAGTCCGCAGCGAGCTCATCTACCTGCTCGTCCTGCTCGACAAGGAGCACACGGAGCGGCACATGTCCGAGCCGTGGGAGCAGTTCTACGCACGCCGGATCGCGGAGCGCTTCGCGTCCTGACCCGGAGCCCGGCTGCCGGTGACGACTCGCTGGACGCGGTCGAGGATGGCGCTCGCCGTCCGCAGGTCGGTCACACCGATCTCGGCGCCGAGGGCGTCGGCCCATGCCTTCTGCGCGACGGAGATCTTCCCCAGCGCGCGTCGGCCGCGGGCGGTCGGCCGGAGTAGCTTCGCCCGCCGGTGGTCCGGGTTGTCCTCGTAGACGGCGAGCCCGTCGCGGACGAGAAGGTCCGCCACGCGCTGCACGCTCTGCCGCGCGATCCCCCGCAGCCGCGCGATCTGCGCCACAGTGACCGGCGCGTCCTCGGCGGCGTCGAGGACCACCCAGCGCGCGAGCGTCTGGCCACCGAGCTTCGCCAGATCCTCGCCAATCACGGTGAACCGTCCTCCGAGCGACGCGACCTGGACAACGAACGCGGTGAACGCGTCGCCAGCGGGCGTTCGCGCGGGTCTCACCGCAGCTTTGACAGCATGCTGTCGTGTTGGTAGGCTACTCGACATGACAGCATCCTGTCATATGGCGGGAGCCGCCGCCAGCAGGCCTATCACCTGATGGGAGACCGCACATGTCCGACAGCACGACGACGCAGAGCACCGAGGCCCCTGCCGGCACAGTCGCGGACACGGCGATCCGCCCGTTCCGGATCGACATCCCGCAGCCCGATCTGGACGACCTGCACGACCGGCTTGCCCACACGCGCTGGCCGGACGAGCTGCCCGGCGTCGGCTGGGACTACGGGGTGCCGCTGGGCTACCTGCGAGAGCTGGCCGACTACTGGCGCACGAGCTACGACTGGCGCGCTGCCGAAGCCAGGCTGAACGCATACCCGCAGTTCATGACGACGATCGACGGGCTGGACATCCACTTCCTGCATGTCCGGTCGACCGAGCCCGCCGCGCTGCCGCTCGTGCTGACCCATGGCTGGCCGGGTTCGGTGGCGGAGTTCCTCGACGTCATCGGGCCGCTGACCGATCCGAGCGGGCACGGCGGTGCCGCAGCGGACGCGTTCCACGTCGTGATCCCGGCGCTTCCGGGCTTCGGCTTCTCCGGCCCGACCCGGGAGCCGGGCTGGACGACCAACCGCACGGCGGCGGCCTGGGCCGAGCAGATGCGCCGCCTCGGCTACGACCGGTACGGGGCGCATGGCGGCGACTTCGGCGCGCTCGTCTCGCCGGAGCTCGGTCGCCTCGACGCGGACCACGTCGTCGGAGTCCACCTCAACGCCGCGACCGCCGGCTTCATCCCGTGGGGCGAAGTGGACCCGGCCGAGCTGGACACGTTCTCCGACGTCGAGAAGGCGCGGCTGGTCCGCCTGCAGCAGTACAGGTCCGAGGGCAACGCGTACTTCCAGATCCAGGCCAGCCGACCGCAGACGCTCGCGTACGGTCTGATCGACTCGCCGGTCGGGCAGCTGGCCTGGATGGTCGACAAGTACAGCGAGTGGACGCACCAGTCGACCGGCCGGCCGGAGGACGCGCTCAGCCGCGACGCCATGCTGACCAACATCATGCTGTACTGGCTGACCGGGACGGCCGGCTCCGCGGCCCGCCTGTACTACGAGAACATGCACACCGCCGCCGACTGGGGTCGGCCACCGGCGACGACCCCGACCGGTGTCGCGGCGTTCGCGGAGGACAAGGCGATCCGCCGCTACGGCGAGCAGGGGAACAACATCGTGCACTGGTCGGACTTCGACACGGGCGGGCACTTCGCCGCGATGGAGGTGCCGGACCTCCTCGTCGGCGACATCCGCACGTTCTTCCGCGGTCTCCGGTAGCGAACGGGCTGGGGCGGCGCCGCGCCGCGAGGCGGCGCCACCCCCGGCAGCGCCTGTCAGACCTTGGTCCGTGCCTTCTTGGCAGGTGTCCGCCGCTTCCGACCTCCGACCATTTGGGACACCCGTTGTGGTGAGACTCCGAGCACGGCAGCGACCTCGGAGCCGGAGAGCCCCCGCTTGCGAAGGGCCACCGCCACGCCGCGGATCTTTCTCGCAGCCTCCGCCTGCGCACGCGCGGCTCTCTCGGCATCTCGGTGAGCCTGGGCGGCCTTGACCTCCAGGCCGTCGACCTCAGGCTCGACGATGATCCTTGCCGTGGCGTAGTCGGCGTGCCCGTCCAGGCGCAGGTAGTCACGGACCATCTGCTCGGCCTCGGTGAGCCGGCGGCACTGTGTGACCCCTACGCCGGCGATGTGAAGCTCCCAGCCGTGCTCCCAGCGCTTGGCCGTGACTCTGTAGCTCACTGCAACCACCCCTTCGGCAGGCACGCCAGCCGCTTGATCGTGTCGCTGACGACTCCTGGCGAGATCACCTGATGGCGCGGGATGTTGGCGGTGTGTCTCCCGCAGGGACAACCCCACTTATCATGGCCACCTCGACCCTTGCCGTCAGGTGGAAGGCAACCGGCCGCGCGCGGCGCACGCTCGACCGCGACCCGCTTCATCGCCTTCGCCATGAACGTACTCTAGTCCCCCTAGCGAAGCAATCTAAAGTGGGGCTAGAGCTTTCGTCTGGCCTGTGGAGTACTGCAGAGATCTCTACTGGAGGACCGTGAAGTGTGAGCCGTTGTAGGTGAACTGGGTGCAGCGTGCGGTCGAGGTGCCGTTCCCGGTGACCGTGTTGCCGTTCACGGAGATGGAGCGCCAGTCTTCGCCGCACAAAATCGTGTGCAGCCATTGCTGGTCGACCGGCCGGTTGGAGCACGTCATGGAGACCGTGACCGCATCGGAGCGGCTCAGGTCGCAGTCGAAGGGGATCACCCCGCCGTCGTGGATCGTCCCGACGGCCGTGTCGCTGATGTCGGCGGGCACGCTGGAACTGGTCAGCCGGACGCTGAAGGTCTCGGTCGGTTCGGTCACGGTGTCGACCACGGTCGTCACGACGACGTAGGCCTGGAAGGCGTTCGCCGGAATCGTGACGGTGCCCGACGTCGCGCCCTGGAAGTCCTGGCCGGCAACGGCCGTGCCGTTGTCGATCTGGAAGCCGACCGTGATCGGGGCGTACGGCCGGGGCCGATCGCTGACCTGGACCATGAAGAACATCGTGTTGCCGAACGTGCCGCACGGGAACGGCGGCGTGTCGGAACAGCTCTTGTGGTACTCGAAGGACGCCATGTCGCTGACGCGTATCACGGTACGGGTCGCCTCGGCGGCGGGCATCAGCCCGATCATGGCCAGTGCGGCCGCGGCGGCCACCGTGGATGTCCGAAGGATTGCTCTCATGCTCCGCTCCTCGGCGAGAAAGGAACATATCGGTCGATACCGCACGAAGCCGCCAGGCGTGACCGGTCGGTGTGAGGCAGCGCAATACTGCCATCAACCACCGCAGCCAATCAACGCGTCGAACGCACATGGCTACGGAGCGCGATTCGCGACGGCGGCGTTAGATCGCCGAGTGCCGCTGCCACCACGCCAGCAGCTCGAGGTCGCCGGCGACGTCGAACCGCGGATCGGCGAACGGCCGCCGACCCCAGACGCCCAGGTACAGGTCGGCGACCGGCGCCTGGACCGTGACCTCGCCGCGCGCAGACTCCCCAGGCGAGCCACCGGACTCGGCGGACGACCAGTCGAACCCGTCCGACCGCAGCGTGATCCTCCACTCCTCGGGCCGGTCGGTGGCCGCCAGCCGGATGCGCTGGCCGTCGCCGCGCAGCGTCGCCACGTCCGGGGCGAAGCGGCGAGCCCGCGGCAGGTTCTCCAGGAACTCGCCCACGCCATCGACGGCGACGGCCGGGTCGACCCGCGCGTCGATGCCGAGCGCGAGCTCGGCGTCCACGCGATGCACCGCGGTCTCGTGCGTCATGCGCCTCGGCCAGAACCGAACGTGCCGGTCGGCGCCCCACGCCCACATCGGCGCGTCCGGGTCGGCCGCCCGCAACACCGGCAGCAGCAGCGTCTCGGCTTCGGCGAGCCACCGCCCATAGTCGGCGGGATCGGCGGGCAGCGGCCAGTCTCCGCTCGTGCGGCTGTGCCGCTCGGGCGAGCACGCGGCCACCATGCTGGCCGCCCAGCGATGGATCTGGCCGACGTGGTGGATCAGCTGGCGCAGCTTCCACCGGCCGCACGTCGGCACCGGCGTGGCGGGGTCGGCGCCCTCGACCACGTTGGCGAACCGCGCGATCTCCGCGCCGGCGAGATCGCAGAAACGCTGGTGCGGGTACTTCCCTGGCATGCGGGCCAGCCTGCCACGCGGGTACGACACTTCAGACAGTCGACAATGGGCCGACGGAATCCAGCCGAGCGGGAACGGAGCACACCGATGACCGACCACACCTACCGGGTCACCGAGATCGTGGGCAGCTCGCCGGACAGCGTGCACCAGGCCGTCCGGAACGGGATCGCGCGAGCCGGGCAGACCCTGCGGCACCTCGACTGGTTCGAGGTGACCGAGATCCGCGGCACGATCGTCGACGGAGGGGTCGGTCAGTTCCAGGTCGGCCTGAAGGTCGGCTTCCGCCTCGAGGACGCCGGCTGACTCCAGTCGATCACGTTTACGCGCGGCATCGGCGAAATCGGGCGTCGATCACGGCGTGTCCCGCCGACGGCGCGCGCAAACGTGATCGTTAGTCAGAGGTCGGCGGCGACCAGCTCGGCGATCTCGGCGGTGTTGAGCGCCGCGCCCTTGCGCAGATTGTCGCCGACCACGAAGAGCTCGAGCGTGTTCGGGAAGTCCAGCGCCTGCCGGATCCGGCCGACGTAGGTCGGGTCGGTGCCGACGACGTCCGCCGGCGTGGGGAACACGCCCGCCGTCGGGTCGTCCAGCACCACGATCGACGGCGCGGCGGACAGCACCGCCCGCGCCTCGTCGACCGACACCGGCGCGGCGAACGTGGCGTGCACCGCGAGCGAGTGCGTCGTCAGCACCGGCACCCGCACGCAGGTCGCGGACACCCGGAGGTCGGGTATGCCGAGGATCTTGCGCGACTCGCTGCGGACCTTCAGCTCCTCCGAGGACCAGCCGTCGCCCTTGACCGACCCGGCCCACGGCACGACGTTCAGCGCGAGCGGCGCCGGGAAGGGCGAGTCCGGCCCCAGCGCCGAGACCGCCTTCCGCACGTCGCCGGCGACCTGGCCGAGCGTGCGGTCGCCGCCGACCACGGCCAGCTCGTCGTACAACCGGTCCACAGCGGACTGTCCCGCGCCGGACGCGGCCTGGTACGAGGCGACAACCAGCTCGCGCAGGCCGTACCGGTGGTGCAGCGCGCCCATCGCCGCCATCATCGTCAGCGTCGTGCAGTTCGGGTTCGCGACGATCCCCTTTGGACGGACGAGCGCCGAACTGGCGTTGACCTCGGGCACCACCAGGGGCACGTCCGGGTCCATCCGGAACGCGGCGGAGTTGTCCACCACCACGGCCCCCCGGGAGACCGCGACCGGTGCCCACTGCGCCGCCACCTCGTCCGGCACGTCGAACATCGCGACGTCCACGCCGTCGAACACGTCCGGCGCCAGCGCCCGTACCTCGACCTCGCGGCCGCGTACCCGCAGCATCCGACCCGCCGACCGCGCGGACGCGACCAGCCGGATCTCCCCCCACACATCGGGGCGCTCGGACAGCAGCGACAGCATCACCGTGCCGACCGCGCCGGTCGCGCCGACGACCGCAAGGGTGGGCCGACGCGGCGCCGCCACGCTCACCGCCCGGTCCCGGCGTACACGGTCGCCTCGACCTGCCCACCGAGGTCGAACGCGTCGTGCACGGACCGGACCGCCGTCTCCACATCCGCGTCCCGGCAGATGATCGAGATCCTGATCTCCGACGTCGAGATGATCTCGACGTTCACCCCCGCGTCGGCCAGCGCGCCGAAGAACTGCGCGGACACACCGGGATGCGACCGCATCCCCGCGCCGATCAGCGAGACCTTGCCGATGTGGTCGTCGTAGAGCAGGCCCTCGAAACCGACCGCCTCCTGCACCTTCTGCAGCGCGGACATCGCCACCGGCCCGTCGGTCTTCGGCAGCGTGAACGAGATGTCCGTGCGCCCGGTCGCGGCCGCGGAGACGTTCTGCACGATCATGTCGATGTTGATCTCCGCATCGGCGAGCGCGCGGAAGATCGCGGCGGCCTCACCGGGCTTGTCGGGCACGCCGACCACGGTGATCTTGGTCTCGCTGCGGTCGTGCGCGACGCCGGTGATGATCGCCTGTTCCACGGGCAGTTCCTCCATCGAGCCGCTGATGATCGTGCCGGGCTGGTACGCGTACGAGGATCGGACGTGCACCGGGATGCCGTACCGCCGGGCGTACTCCACGCACCGCAGCATCAGCACCCTCGCGCCGCACGCGGCCATCTCCAGCATCTCCTCGTAGGTAATGCGGTCCAGCCGCCGGGCGCGCGGGACGATCCGGGGGTCGGCGCTGTAGACGCCGTCCACGTCCGTGTAGATCTCGCATACATCCGCGGACAGCGCCGCGGCCAGTGCCACCGCCGTCGTGTCCGACCCGCCCCGGCCGAGCGTCGTGATGTCCTTGGTGTCCTGCGACACCCCCTGGAAGCCGGCGACGATCGCGATGGCGCCCTCGTCCAGCGCGGACCGGATCCGGCCCGGCGTCACGTCGATGATCCGCGCCTTGCCGTGCCGCCCGGTCGTGATCACCCCGGCCTGCGACCCGGTGAACGACCGCGCCTCGCAGCCGAGGGTCTCGATCGCCATCGCGAGCAGCGCCATCGAGATCCGCTCGCCGGCGGTGAGCAGCATGTCCAGCTCGCGCCCTGACGGCAGCGGCGTGACCTGCTTGGCGAGGTCCAGCAGCTCGTCGGTGGTATCGCCCATGGCAGAGACGACTGTGACGACGTCGTCACCACGGCGGCGGGCGCTGACGATGCGCTCCGCAACCCGCTTGATGCGCTCCGCGTCGGCGACCGAGGAGCCGCCGTACTTCTGTACGACGAGGCCCAACGTATCCTCCCGGTCGGCTAACCCGGTCCACACTACCGGCAGCGGACGAGCGGATAGGTTGTCGCAATGACCGAACCGGACTCACTGGTCACCCCGCGCATGCCGGACGACCCCGGCGCGAGGGAGACGCTGGGCGAGGCCGCGCCGATGCCGCTGACGGCGCCGGGCGTGCACGCCCGCGGGGTGCGCCGGGCGTTCGGGTCGGTCCGCGCGGTGCAGGGAGTCGATCTCGACGCGCCGCCGGGCGAGGTGACCGCCCTGGTCGGGCCGAACGGCGCCGGCAAGACCACGCTCCTGCTGGTCCTCGCCACCCTGCTGCGGCCGGACGCCGGCGAGGTGCGGGTGGCCGGCTTCGACCCGATCGCCCAGCCCGGCGAGGTCCGCGCCCGGATGGGCTGGTCGCCGGACGTGTTCGGGCTGTACGACAACCTCGCCGCCCGGGAGTACCTGGAGGTCATGGCCGCGGCGTACCACATCCCGGCGCGGGCCCGGCGGGACCGCGCGATGCAGCTGCTCTCGCTCGCTCGCCTGGAGGACAAGGCGGACGCACCGGTGCACAGCCTGTCCCGCGGGCAGAAGCAGCGGCTCGGGCTGGCCCGGGCGATGGTGCACGACCCGGCCGTGCTGCTGCTCGACGAGCCGGCCTCCGGGCTGGACCCGCGCAGCCGGGTCGACCTGCGCGACCTGCTCCGCCAGCTGGCCGGCGACGGCAAGACCGTGCTGGTCTCCAGCCACATCCTGTCCGACCTGGAGGAGGTCGCCGACCGGGTCGTGTTCGTCGACGCCGGGCGCACGGTCGGCCAGCACCGGATCGGTGAGCTGCCCGGCGCGCAGGCGGTCCGTACCTACCGGCTGCGCGCCCTGGACATGGCCGCGCTGCGGCGGGCGCTGGACCAGGCCGGCTGGGAATGCATGGACGCGGGCGTCGGCGCGCTGGACGTCCAGGTCGTCGGCGGTGAGGCCGTCGCTGCCCGGCTGCTCGGCGCGCTGGTCGCCTCCGGCGTGGCGATGACCGCGTTTGCCCCGCTCGGCGGCGCGCTGGAGGCGACGTACCTCGACCTCATGGAGGACCGAACGTGAGCGCGAGGGCTCGCAGCGCGAACGCCGCGAGGACGGTCTCGCGGCTCGCCGCGGGACCGACCGGAGCGGAGTCACAGTGAGCCTGGCCGGGGTGCTGACCGTCGCTCGGCTGGAGTTCCGGCTGCGGATCCGGGCCGGGCGGTGGCGGTGGCTGGTGGCGGCCTGGTTCGTCGTGCTGTTCGCGATCTCCGGGCTGGTCCGGGCCGCGCTGCGAGAGGAGACGCTGTCCACCGACCAGATCGACGCCCGCGGCGCGGTCATGTTCGGCGTGATCATGCTGATCGTGCTGGCGCTGGCGCTGCTGGTCACCCCGGCGCTGTCGGCGCAGTCGGTGAACGGCGACCGCGAGCGCGGCACGCTCGCCACGCTGCAGGTGACCCGGCTGCGCCCGGCCGATATCGCGCTCGGCAAGCTGCTCGCGGCGTGGGCCACCGCGGGGGTGTTCCTCGTGGTCACGCTGCCGCTGGCGGTGTGGTGCTACCTCGAGGGCGGCCTGTCCCTGCTGCGGGTCGTCGGCGTCTACGCGGTGATGGCCGTCCTGCTCGGCATCGTCGCCGCCCTGGCGCTCGCGCTGTCCTCGCTGCTCGCCCGCAGCACCACGTCGGGCGTGCTGGCGTACCTGACCGTGTTCGCGCTCGGCGCCGGCACGTTCATCGGGTTCGGCCTGGCAACCGTGCTGACGCAGGACACCGGCCACGCCAGCTACCAGGTGTGCGACTCGGTGTCGTTCGACGAGAACGGCAACCCGCTCCCGTCGACGAGCGAGAACTGCCGCGAGGAGCGGTACGAGACGTCGGTGCCGCGGATGGACCGTACGTGGTGGATCCTCGCGCCGAACCCGTTCGCGATCCTCGCCGACTCCGCGCCGGCCGCGCCGACCAGGGAGGAGCGGCGGCCGGGCGGCGCGACCGAGCGGGTCGCCGCGCCGCTGGACCCGCTGGGCCAGATGTCCCGGGCCCTGCACCAGATCCGGGTCCGGCCGGAGCTGCAGGAGCAGCAGTTCGGCACCGTGTACGAGGTGCCCGACGGCGCGGTCGGCGCGGCGGTCTGGCCGACCGGCCTGCTCATCGACCTGCTGCTGGCCGCCGGCGCGGTCTGGATCACCGTGCTCCGGCTGCGCACCCCGACGTACCGCCTCGCCCGCGGCCAGCGCATCGCCTGAGCACTTCCCCTGCCGAGTGGTGACTTCGCCCGCCGAGTGATGCGCTGTAGGTCCGCACTCGGCACGGGAACCCATCACTCGCGGGGAGTTCTGGTCACTCGTTGGGCGTGCGCTATGGTGTGCGCCGTGGCGTACGTACACAGCCTGCTGCTTAGCAGCCGCGGCGAGGCCCCCTAGGAGGCCGGCTCCCTCGCCGCGGGTGCTGGTCTGCGCCGGCCACGGTCGCCCCGACCGCCCCGGTCACCCCGCTGAGGGAGCACTTGCCGTGTCCCACCGTTACACGCCACCGGTGCAACGCCCGTCCGGCATGCCGGTCCACCGCTACCAGCCCTTCGCGCCCATCGACCTGCCCGACCGCGGCTGGCCGTCGCGGCGGATCGAGGCCGCGCCGCTGTGGTGCTCGGTCGACCTCCGCGACGGCAACCAGGCACTGATCGACCCGATGACGCCGCCGCGGAAGCGCCGGATGTTCGACCTGCTCGTGCGCATGGGCTACAAGGAGATCGAGGTCGGCTTCCCGTCGGCGAGCCAGACCGACTTCGACTTCATCCGCCAGCTCGTCATCGAGGACCTGATCCCGGACGACGTCACGATCCAGGTGCTCACCCAGGCCAGGGACGAGCTGATCGAGCGAACGTTCGAGGCGATCGAGGGCGCGCCGCGGGCGATCGTGCACCTCTACAACTCGACGTCCACGCTGCAGCGCCGGGTCGTCTTCGGCCTCGACCGGGACGGCATCACCGACATCGCGGTGAATGGCGCCTGGCACTGCCTGAAGCTGGCCGAGGCCTCCGGCGGCGAGGTGCGCTTCGAGTACTCACCGGAGTCGTTCACCGGCACGGAGCTGGAGTACGCGGTGGAGGTGTGCGCCGCGGTGCTGGACGTGTGGCAGCCGACCCCAGACTGGCCGGCAATCGTCAACCTGCCGGCCACAGTGGAGATGGCGACCCCGAACGTGTACGCCGACCAGATCGAGTGGATGCACCGCCATCTCCCCCGCCGGGACGCGGTCGTCCTCTCGCTACACCCGCACAACGATCGCGGGACCGCCGTGGCCGCCGCCGAGCTCGGCGTGCAGGCCGGCGCCGACCGGATCGAGGGCACGCTGTTCGGCAACGGCGAGCGGACCGGGAACGTCGACCTCGTCACGCTCGGGCTGAACCTCTTCTTCCAGGGCATCGACCCGATGATCGACTTCACCGGCATCGACGAGATCCGGCGGACGGTGGAGTACTGCAACCAGCTGCCGGTGCCCGAGCGCCACCCGTACGGCGGCGATCTCGTCTTCACCGCGTTCTCCGGGTCGCACCAGGACGCGATCAAGAAGGGGTTCGAGGCGCTGGAGCGGGACGCGGCGGCGGCCGGTCGCGCGGTCGACGACGTCCCGTGGGCGGTGCCGTACCTGCCGATCGACCCGAAGGACGTCGGCCGCACATACGAGGCGGTCATCCGAGTCAACTCGCAGTCCGGCAAGGGCGGCGTCGCGTACCTGATGAAGTCCGAGCACGCGATGGACCTGCCGCGCCGGCTGCAGATCGAGTTCTCCCAGGTCATCCAGCGGCACACGGACGCAGCCGGCGGCGAGGTCACGCCGGAGCAGATGTGGGCCATCTTCGCCGCGGAGTACCTGGACCGACTGGAGCCCGTCGCGCTCGTCCGCCACGACGAGTCCAGTGTGGACGGTGTCGTCTCCGTGCTCGCCGAAGTCGCTGTGGACGGTACACTGAGGACGGTCGTCGGGCAGGGCAACGGTCCGATCGCCGCGTTCGTCGCCGCCCTCGCCGACGTCGGGTACGAGGTGCGGGTGCTGGACTACGCGGAGCACGCGCTGTCCGCCGGCGGGGACGCCCGGGCGGCGGCGTACGTCGAGGTGGCCGCCCGCGACCGGGTGCTGTGGGGGGTCGGCGTTGACGGCAACATCGTCACCGCGTCGTTGCGGGCGGTCGTGAGCGCGGTCAACCGCGCCGCGCGCTGACGCGGCCGGCGGGCCTCGGCGGGATCACACGTCGAGGAGGCGGCGGCCGGAGAAGGCGCGGCCGAGCGTGACCTCGTCCGCGTACTCCAGGTCGCCGCCGACCGGCAGCCCGCTGGCCAGCCTGGTCACCCGCAGGCCCATCGGCTTGACCAGCCGGGCCAGGTAGGTGGCGGTGGCCTCGCCCTCCAGGTTCGGGTCGGTGGCCAGGATCAGCTCGGTGACCGTGCCGTCCTGCAGACGCACCATCAGCTCGCGCACGCGCAGGTCGTCCGGGCCGATCCCGTCGATCGGGCTGATCGCGCCGCCGAGTACGTGGTACCGGCCGCGGAATTCGCCGGTCCGCTCCACGGCGACGACGTCCTTCGGCTCCTCGACGACGCAGATCACGGCCGCGTCGCGGCGCGGGTCGCGGCAGATGCGGCACTCCTCCGCCTCGGCGACGTTGCCGCAGACCTTGCAGAACCGGACCTGCTCCTTGACCCGCTGCAGCGCCGCGGCGAGCCGGCTCACGTCCGCCGGATCCGCGGCGAGCAGGTAGAACGCGATCCGCTGCGCGCTCTTCGGACCTACCCCGGGCAGCCTGCCGAGCTCGTCGATGAGGTCTTGGACGGCACCTTCATACAAGCGAGGACACCATCACATTCCGGGCAGGCCGAGACCGCCGAGCCCGCCCGCCATCGGCCCCATCTTCTCCGCGGCCAGCTCCCGGGCGGCGCGGGTCGCGTCCCGGACCGCCGCGACCACGAGATCCTGCAGGGTGTCCGCGTCCTCCGGGTCGACCACGGCCGGGTCGATCGCGATGCTCAGCAGCTCGCCGGAACCGTTCACGGTCGCCGTCACGACACCCCCGCCGGCCGAGCCGGTCACCTCGGCCTCGGCCAGCTCCTGCTGCGCGGCGAGAAGCTGCTGCTGCATCTTCTGCGCCTGCTTCATGAGCTGTTGCATGTTCGGCTGCTGGCCACCGGGTCGCACGGCGTCTCCTGGGCTGCTCGACGAAGTGGTACGAGGGTATCCGCTGGCTCAGCCGGCGCCCTCCTGGTCGACGCGGCGTGCCCCGAGCGTCGACTCGAGCAGCGAGATCGCCTCCTGCTCCGGGTCCGGCCGCGCTGGTCCGGCCTGCCCGGCCGCTCCGGTCGTGTTGCCTGCTCCGCCGGGCTCCTCGTCACGCGGGTCGTCTTCGTGCTGGTCGACCACCTGCGCCGGCGCGCGACCACCCGCGGGGGCTGTCGTGCGGGCCGTGCCGTCGACGACCACCCATACCCGCCAGTCGACGCCGAGCACGTCGCGGAGCGCGGCCCGCACGCACTCGGTGTTGACGTCGTCGGCGAGCAGCCGGGACAGCGGCTCGGACGAGATCGCGAGCGTGACCGTGCCGTCGCCGACCTCCGCCACCGACGCGTTCATGAGCAGGGCATGCGTGGTGCGGCGGCGGCGCTTGACCGCCTCCAGCACCTCCGGCCAGATCCGCCGTACACCGGCCGCATCGAGATCCGCGGTGCCGGTCTGACCGGACTGGCTCTGTTGCGTGGGCCGTCCGGGAGCCTGCTCCGGGGGCGGCACCGTGGGCTTGGGCGGTGCCGGGGTTCGTTCGGCCTCCGTGGCCCCGGCCGGCTCGGCGGGTGGCGTCGCGATCGTCAGCCGCCGCTCCATCCGTTCCAGCCGTTGCAACAGGGCGGCACTGTCGGTGGACGCGGCCGGGAGCAGCATGCGCGCGCAGAGCAGCTCCAGCAGCAGCCGCGGCGAGGTCGTACCGCGCATCTCGATGAGTCCGGTGTGGACGATGTCGGCGTACCGGGACAGCGTCGCCGTACCGAGCCGGGCAGCCTGGTCGGACATCCGCTGCAGATGATCGACCGGGCCGTCGAGCAGTCCCTTCGCGACCGCCTCCGGCACGGCGTCGAGGACCACCAGGTCGCGCAGCCGCTCGAGCAGGTCGATGGCGAACCGGCGCGGGTCGTGCCCGGCCTCGACGACGCGGTCGACGGTCTCGTACACCGCCGCCGAGTCTCCGGCGGCGAGCGCGTCGACCATTTCGTCCAGCAGCGCACCGTCGGTGACACCGAGCAGACCGATCGCCCGCGCGTACGTGACGCCCTCCGGGCCGGCCCCGGCGATGAGCTGGTCGAGGACGGACAGCGCGTCCCGCATGGACCCGCCGCCGGCGCGGACGACGAGCGGGAAGACGCCCGGCTCGACGGTGACGCCCTCTGCGGCGCAGACCTGCTCCAGGTACGGCCGCATCAGGCCGGGCGGGATGAGCCGGAACGGGTAGTGGTGGGTGCGCGAGCGGATCGTCGGCAGCACCTTGTCCGGCTCGGTCGTGGCGAAGACGAAGATCAGGAAGTCCGGCGGCTCCTCGACGAGCTTGAGCAGGGCGTTGAA
>JBKOXW010000059.1:0-10883 GCA_046744115.1 Actinomycetota bacterium
GGCGATCTCCGCCGCAGCCTCCACCTCCCGAACGCCGACCACAACTAGAACCTGCCAAAACCTTGACTCATGACACGGCCCGACAGCTAAGGCGCTCGACGCGCGGCCCCACGCCATCGAGACGAGCTTGGGCGCTGGTGGCTGTGATACGGTTGCCGGCTTTGCTCGCCTACCAAGGAGATGGCATGGCCGACGACGATCTCGAAGCGCGCGGGCACTGGTGGCTTCCGGGCCGCGAGGACCAGAATGTCGCTGGAATCCTCACCTTCAACCGAGAAAGGGGAGGCGAACTCGGGCTTCTGGGGTCGTTGCGGAGCCTGTTCGAGGAGGGTGAGCGCGAGGAGCGAGACGGTGTGACCAGGATCAGCATGACGATGGCTTCGATGCAGAAGTCCGGAGTCTACCCACGTATCCATGGTCTCGCCGGCAACAAAGGATACACACTCGAAGATTGTTTCCGGACACAATCTACCAACACTCTCATGGCCGGGTCGGGCTCGAAACAATTCGGGTGAATCGAATCCTACAAGGTGCATACTTTGCCGAAGGTGAAGAGCTAGAGGCGACGGGCATATCGTTCGGCCTCAGTAACCTGACGAAGTGGATCGGGAAGACCGGCCTGAGCGAGGAATGGTTCCAGGCTGAGAAGGGCAGCTCCCTGCCGGCGGACGTCCCCGAGCTCCGCATTGAAGCGAGGTCTCTTGCACCTCGGCTCCGCCAACAACCGACTGACCGTCTGGGATACGCGGGCCTCGGGTCAATTGCCCTGGCGATCACCACCCCGGCCATGAAGGCGTAAGCAAGCAGCAGTACGAGACCGCTGCTTGGGGACGTTTGTGGACGTTCCGGAAGGGTCATAGCGGTGGCTGAAGGCCGTATGCCGGTTGCGGCGGATCTGGTGTGAGGTTAGTGACCTCACACGGCCCTACTCCCAACGTGGGCCGATCATCGCGGCCCGATCGAGATGACCACCAGCCTTCCGGTATCGCAGTCGACCGCGCCTTTGCCCAGCAGCAGCTGCGGGCCACCCGGGATATCGTCCGCGGTCCGACGCAGCAGCAGCTCGAAATGCGCGGTGCGGTCAGCGTCGCGATAGCCGTTGAAGTCAACCGCCTCCACCACCATGTGCTCGCGCATGGCCTGACGCTGCTGGAGAAAGCCAAGGAGCGTGCTGCGGTCATGGGCAGACTCGTCGAGGCGCACGCCGGGCTCGACGCCGTTGGTGTACCACTGGAAGCGAATGGGTGGAGCGAAGAAGCGCTCAAGATCCTGTACCCGCCCCTGGCTCAGGGCCGCAAAGAACCCCTTGACCAGCGCGGTGGTCCCCGCCGCCGTGCAGGCCTGTGGCACGCCGGCAGTCGTGGAGGTGGCACTTGCGAGCGTCGTTGCCGACGCACGCGTGGCGCCGGTGAGCGATCGTCCGCCGTGGCTGCCGCTGTCACAGCCGGCCACCACCAGCAGCAAGGCCAGCCCGACCAGGATCCGCCGCATCCCTACCTCTGCCGCTTTGAGCTTGCCGACTACCGCCGATTCTCCGACGCGGTCGGACCAGAGTTGGTCTCGTGAGAGAGCGACCGGCGGCCCGGTCCGAGCTCTGCTGCACGTGTTACGCAACGTACGCGGTGGTCACTCAAGGTTCGTCTTTCCTACACCCTGTAGTTGACCGTAGCCTGCGGGCCACCGTAGTAGGAACACCTCATTCGTCCGCGGACAGGACCGCGTCCGCCCGGGAGTCGCGCCGGACCATGGGAGGCATCGTGGCACTTAGTCCCGCCGCAGTCAGGGCATCCTCGCCGTGGCCGCGGCCACGCTGCTCGCGCTGACCGGCACGGCTCATGCCGATCCCGCCGACGATGGCGGCAGCACGCCGGCCGACGCTGCGCGTGACACGCACCAGCACGGCACCGCCGAGGGGCACCTGTTCCCCGACGGGACGAGCGCGAATGTCCAGCTCGTCTCGAAGCTAGGCCTGAAGAACGTCGTACCGGAGAAGATCGCCGATGTCGGGGTGTGGAATGGCTACGCCTTCCTCGCCGCGTGGGGCGGCACCACCTGCAGCTACAACGGCATTCACGTGGTGGACATCAGGAACGTTAGCCAGCCCCGCGAGGTGGCCTTCATCCAGGCCAAGGAGGGCAGCGCCCCCGGGGAGGGCGTGCAGGCCCTGCACCTGGACACGCCGTCGTTCACCGGCGACGTCTTGGTCACCAACAATGAGATCTGCAAGACGCAGGCCGGCTTCGGCGGGATGAACATCTACGACATCACCAATCCGGCGCACCCGACCCCGCTCGTCGAAGGCGTCGGCGACGACACCGTCAGCGGGCAGGGCAAGAAGGCCGCCCACGAGATCCACAGCGTCTTCGCCTGGGATGCCGGTAACCGGGCGTACGCGGTGATCGTGGACAACGAGGAGGAAGCAGACGTCGACATCCTCGACATCACCGACCCGAAGAACGCTCGGCTGATCGCCGAGTATGACCTCGACGAGACCTTCCCGCAGATCTTGCAGGCTAGCCCGGACAACCTCACCCAGGTCTTCTTCCACGACGCGGTGGTCAAGCAGGTCGGCGACCGCTTCTACATGCTCGCCTCCTACTGGGATGCGGGATATGTGGTGCTCGACGTCACGGACCCGACGCACGTCAGCTATGTCGGCGACAGTGACTTCACCGACCCCGACCCGCAGCTACTCGAGGCGACCGGCAACTCGCGCCATCCCGAGGGCAACGGGCACGAGGCCGAGTGGACGCTGGACAACCGCTACATCATCGGCGCCGACGAGGACTTCACCCCGATCCCGGCCGAGGCCAGCACGGACGACACCCCGGCCGCCGTGCGGCTCGGGCAGGGCTCCGACACCCCCAAGCTGGGTGACGGCCAGACGCTGACCGGCACCGCGGTCTACGTCGGCCGCGCCTGCCCAGGCGACGCCGCCGTGCCGCCGGCACCCGGCACGCCGGGCAACCAGATCGCTGTCGTGACCCGAGGACTGTGCACGTTCACCGAGAAGGTCGCTAGCGTTGAGCAGGCCGGCGGCTACGAGGGCATCGTCATCATCAACCGCGAGGGCAGCGATGGCTGCGGCGCGTTCGGCATGACCGTGTCCGGCAACACCCCGACGTTCTCCGCCGACCGGCGCACCGGGTTCGGGTTCTTCGACCGGGAGGCCGCGTTCGACCAGGCCGCCTGCCTGGCCGGCACCGCCAGCGAGATCCCCGGCGTCACCTTGGGGCAGACCGGCGACGTCGTCACCATCCGCGGCTTCTTCGACGGCTGGGGCTACGTGCACCTGTTCCGGAACGGCGGCGGCAAGCTGTCCGAACTGGACACGTGGGCGATCCCGCAGGGCGAGGACCCGGCCTACGCGACCGGCTTCGGCGACCTGTCGGTGCACGAGGTGGCCACCTCCCAGCGCCGCGCCGACCTCGCCTACTTCTCGTACTACTCCGGCGGCTTCCGGGTAACGAAGATCGTCAACGACCGGCTGGTCGAGGTCGGCCACTTCATCGACAAGGGCGGCAACAACTTCTGGGGCGTGCAAGTCTTCCAGCAGGGCGGCCAGGAATACGTCGCCGCCAGCGACCGCGACCACGGTCTCTATATCTTCCGCTACACCGGTGCCGCCTGACCGGCGACCGAAGGAGAAACCCTTGAGCAGACCTCGACTCCGGACGTTCGGCGTGGTGGCCGGCATGGCCCTCGCCTGCCTGGCCTCGTCGCCGGCGTCCGCGGCCACCACCGAGGGTGCCGCGCTCAACATGCGGCTGGTCGGTCACAACGATCTCGGTAACCGAGGATTCAACGCCGACGTCTTCGTGCACGACGGCTACGCCTACGTCGGCAGCTGGGGCTTCGCGGACTGGTCGGGCGGCGGCGAGAACCGCTTCTGCCCGGACGATGCGCACGCCGGCATCGAGGTGATCGACGCCCGGGCGCCGACCCGGCCGACCGTCGTGGCGACGCTGCAGAACCCGTCCAGCACCTCGGCCGAGGACGTCGTCGTCTTCCGCGCCAGATACGGTCCGCTGGCCGGGCACGACATCGCGGCCGGCATCCAGACCTGCGGATCCCGGTCCAACCTAAGCTTGTTCCGGGGGCTGCAGGTGTGGGATGTCACCGATCCGGCGCACCCGGCAGAGATCGGCCGGCTGAACACCGGCTGCTGCACCGCGGGCATCCACGAACTGGAGGTGGCGCATCGGGCCGACCTGGGCAACACGTATGTGTACGCGTCGGTGCCGACCAGCGAGTATCCCGACACCACCTCGCCGACCGGCCGCCGCGACCAGCAGGGTCGGGGTGACTTCCGGCTCATCGACATCACCAATCCGAGCCAGCCAGTGGAGGTCTCCAACTGGGGTGTCGTGCACGACCTCGGCGGTCCGCCTGCTCCCGGGCTGGGCTGCGACGCCGACCCCATCTACGGGCACAGCGCCGAGCCCTCCGCCGACGGCATGCTGGCCTTCCTGTCCTACTGGGACAGTGGCTTCATCGCCGTCGACCTGACCGACCCGGCACGTCCGGTGTACCGCGGCCGCACCGTCTACCCGGCCACCGCCGACGGCGACGCGCACTCGTCGAACTACGACGAGGCACGCCGGCTTCTGTTCACCGCCGACGAGGACTTCTGCAAGACCTCAGGCAGCGGCACCGAGAAGGGCTACGGCTACCTGCGGGTCTACGACTACACCGACCTCTCGCATCCGGTGCAGATCGGCGACTACCGGACGCCGAACTCGCTCGGCACCAACGACCAGGGCGCCGGTGATTATGTCATCCACAACCCGCTGCTCGTCGGGACCGATGTCTACGCCTCCTGGTACAGCGACGGCGTGCGAGTGATCGACACCAGCAACCCGGCCGCGCCCCGGGAGGTCGCCTACTTCGTCCCACCCAGCGCGAACAACCCGGTCAGCCCGTCCCAGCGCGGAGTCCTCAACAACGCCACCCAGGTCTGGGGCGTCGCGGTGGACGAGGAGACCGGTCTGGTCTACCTCAGCGACATGAACTCCGGGCTATGGATCGTCCGGCGAACCGACCAGTAGCACGATCCACAACAGACAGTTCGAAGCACCCGGCCGAGTCGGGCCACGCTGGTGCCATGCCGACCGTACGTCCGCGCCAGACCTGGCATGGGCGCCAGCTCGACCGATGCGGTCCTCAGCCGGGTCGGGTGGCGCCTGCCCAGGGAACGGTGTCAATGCTCGAGATCTTCACCACGTCGTTGGAGTTGGGCGCGTGCACCATCTGGTTGTTGCCGATGTAGATGCCGACGTGGTGGATCGGTGAGTAGCCGAACACGAGGTCGCCGGGTTGCAGTTCGGACCGGGACACCTTCCGCCCCGTCTGGTACTGCAGCTGGCTGGAGTGCGGCAGCGCCACGCCCGCGGCGCCCCAGGCGTACATGGTCAAGCCGGAGCAGTCGAACGCATCCGGTCCCGCCGCGGCCCACACGTACGGGTCACCGAGTTGGTTCAACGCGGTCTGTACGGCGATCTTGGCCGCGCCGGTGGCCGCGATGGTCGTGGGGGGACGGACGGTGGCCCTGCTCGCCCGCTCGGACGCGGTGGTCTGATCGGAGAGCAGTGCGGCGCGTTCCTGCCCGGACAGCCGATCGAACAGTGCCTTGCTGACCGCTGCCCGCCGGGCCAGGTCTGCCTTCCGCCGGGATGTCTCGCTGGCCAGCTGCCGCGCGGCCGTGAGGGCGGCAGCAGCCTCGCGCTGCGTCCGCTGGGCCGCGTCTCGGGTGCGGCCAACCTCGGCGAGCACCGCGGCCCGGCGCCGGGTGGCGATGTCGAGCACGGCCAGCTGCTCGATGAACTGCTCCGGCGACCCGCTGGACAGCATCGTGGTGAACAGCCCGAACGGCGCGGTCTTGTACGCGCCGGCGACAATCCGCCTCACCCGCGCCGACTGGGCCGCGTACCGGGCCTGCGCCTCCCGTGCCCGCCGGTCGGCGAGCCGGGACTCCTTGCGCCGCTCGCCCAGCAGGATTCGCGCCTCGTTGAACTTCTCGGTGACCGCCTCGAACTGCTCGTTGAACGCGACGTACTGCTCACGCGCCTGGCTTGCCGTGCGCGGCGCCGGCGGCGGATCACCCGGGGCGGCGAGCGCGCCGGCCGCAGGAACCAAGCCCAGCACGGCAACCGCGGCAGGGACGATGAGCAGGTTTCGGATCGGTCGACGGGTAGGGCCAGGTGGCGTCACCGAGGCGGCGCTCCTTGTCTTCCACTCGACCGCCTACCGGGTTAGCTGACGGGTTCGGGCCTGGAAGCCGCCCTACCACGCGTCGGGCGCACCCTCCGCGCGGACTCACCCCAGGGGGACAATGGGTCCCCGGCTCGAGACCGGCCCATGACCGGACCCAACTCGGCGGTGACCTTCCGGTGCCACCTCCGGCTGGGCGACAGACGGCCGGTTAGATCGCGGACGAGACTACGGCCGGTCATAGTAGATGCCAAGATGCATAGCCGTGCGCTGACACAATCACCCGAGTAGATGAACGCTGCAACACGCTCCGCGACGAGTGTACTACTCTCCATAGTCGACCCGGCCTCTAAGACACCGTGAACGCGTGAGGCTTGGTTCGGAGACGAGGGGGAGGTGGCGGCCCGGCGGCATCCACCCGACGGGTATGTCGGCTCCCTCGCCGAGCTCAGGCCGATGGCCGGGTGGCCCGGCGGAACACCACTGCGACGGCGACGGTGAGCCCGGCTAGCCAGCCGAGACCGATCAGCAGCGAGGCGATCTGGTCGAAGCCGCTGGTCAGCGCGCCGTCGAGAAGCATCCGGCTGCCGCCGTAGCCGGGTAGCAGCCGGCCCCACGCCGGTGGCTCGGCACGCAGCATCGGGCTCTGCGCGATGCCGAGGTCGAGGAACGAGATCAGGAAGGCGACGAACACCCGCTGACCCGCCCCAGCAATGGGCCGAGCAGCGCACCGAGCAACCCATAGGTTGCCGCGATGAGCAGGTTCGCTCCAATGTAGACATCCCATCGGCGCGCGTCGAAGACCGCCGCAGTGACTGCGAGGGACACGCCAGCCGACAGCAGCGCAACCAGCCCGATCACCCCGAGCCGGCAGGCCAGCAACCGGCCGGTCCGGAAGCCGGCCAGGGCAAGGCGGCGGTCGCCCGAGCGGGCGTCCAGGACAACGAACAGACCGGCGAGCGCGGCGAGCGAAGCGACCGCGATCGAAGCCATGGTGCCGGCGTGGATCCGGACGAGGGAGAACTGCTGGAAGATGGTTCGGCCGCCCTCGACCAGGATCAGCACGGCGGGCCGGTCTGACGTGATGGCGTCGGCGAGCAGCACGAACACGACCGGCACCACGACCAGCAACACTCCTACTGCGAGTAGATACCCAGAGGGGGTATCGAAGGCAGGGCCGAACGTCCTGAGCGGGGCGACGCTGAGGTAGTTCTCTCGGTGGCCAGGGCTGCTGGAGGCAGTGCCGGGGAGTGCGGGCAGCCGGGGGCAGGACGGGCGTACCCGAGCGGCAGTATGGTGATGGTTCGGTGCGTGCAGCGCTTGGAGCGGGGCGAGCTACTTTTGGGCCACGTTGACCGTGGTCGAGCGCAGGGCCTCCAGCCGCTGATGATACTCGTGCTCATCGATCTCGCCGCGCGCGAACCGCTCGGCCAGGATCTGCTGCGGGGAGGCGGCGGCCCGCGCGGTCGTGGCATCGCTACCACCGATGCCACCGCGCACAGCCATGACAACGGCCCAGATCAGCAAGCCCCAGAAGGCCAGCATGCCGGCGGTCATCAGCAGCCAGCCCCACCAGCTCCAGCCGAGGTCGTACCAGATCATCATGACCCGGCCCTCCTACTATTGCCTCTAGTACATCCAGGGTCCGCCAGGCCGCCGAGTCCGGGGAGAGTCGAACGTCCCGACCGCACAGTGCGTTAGTCCAGGCGACCTGCGCCGCTGTGGCGTGCGGCAGTCGTGGTAGGACTGACAGTGAGGGGTGTCAGCCGACGCCCGTCGGTGCGCCCGCGGTCGGCGCCAGCGCACCGGCTCGGCCCTCCACGGGGGTGATCCGGTTCCCGGCCAGTGGCCGGAAGCCGCGCAGCCGCAGGCTGTTCGTCACCACGAAGACCGACGAGAAGGCCATCGCCGCGCCGGCGATCACCGGGTTGAGGAGGCCGGCGACCGCCAAGGGAAGGGCGGCCACGTTGTAGGCAAAGGCCCAGAACAGGTTGCCCTTGATCGTGCGCAGCGTACGGCGGGACAACCGGATCGCGTCGGCGGCGGCCCGCAGGTCACCGCGGACCAGGGTGAGGTCGGACGCCTCGATCGCCACGTCGGTTCCGGTGCCCATCGCCAGGCCCAGGTCGGCCTGGGCCAGCGCGGCGGCGTCGTTCACGCCGTCCCCCACCATCGCGACCACGCGGCCCTCGGCCTGCAGCCGCTTCACCGCGTCGACCTTCTCGGCGGGCAGCACCTCGGCGACCACCTCGTCGATGCCGACCTCCGCGGCCACCGCCCGGGCGACAGCCGCGTTGTCCCCGGTCAGCAGCACCGGGCGCAGGCCCAGGTCGCGGAACTGCCGCACCGCTTGGGCCGAGGTCGGCTTCACAGTATCGGCGACGAGCAGCAGCCCGCGCGCGGCGCCGTCCCAGCCGGCCAGCACCGCGGTGCGGCCGGCGGCCTCCGCCGCGTCTTTCGCCTCTTCCAGCTCGGCCGGCACGGTCAGCGACCACTCCGACAGCAGCCGGGGACGGCCCACCACCACGGCGTGACCGTTGACCACGCCCCGCACACCAAGACCCTCCGCGTTGCCGAAGTCGCCCACCTGCGGCAGGTCACCGATGCGCTCGCGGGCACCGGCCGAGATGGCCTGCGCGATCGGGTGCTCGGAGCCGGACTCCACGGCGCCGGCCAGGCGAAGCACGTCGTCGGTGTCCTCGCCCGCGGCCGGCACCGCTGCGACCAGGCTCATCCGACCGGTGGTCACGGTGCCGGTCTTGTCGAGCACCACAGTGTCGACTTGCCGGGTGGACTCCAGCACCTCCGGGCCCCTGATGAGGATGCCCAGCTGCGCGCCTCGGCCGGTCCCGACCATCAGCGCGGTCGGGGTAGCGAGCCCCAGCGCGCACGGGCAGGCGATCACCAGCACCGCGACCGCGGCGGTGAACGCCAATCCGGTCCCGGCGCCGGCGAGCATCCAGAAGACCAGCGTGGCCAGGGCGAGGGCGATCACGATCGGCACGAAGACCGCCGAGACCCGGTCCGCGAGCCGCTGCACCGCGGCCTTGCCGTTCTGCGCCTCCTCCACCAGCCGGGCCATCTGGGCGAGCTGGGTGTCGGCGCCGACCCGGGTCGCCTCGACCATCAGGCGGCCGCCGGCGTTGACGGTCGCGCCGACCACCGCATCGCCCGGGCCGACCTCGACCGGCACCGACTCGCCGGTCAGCATGCTCATGTCCACCGCCGACGAGCCGTCGACCACGCGACCGTCGGTCGCGATCTTCTCGCCGGGCCGGACGACGAAGGTGTCCCCGACGACTAGCCGGTCGACCGGGATCCGCTCCTCCCGGCCGTTGCCGAGCACGGCGACGTCCTTGGCGCCCATCTCCAGCAGCGCCCGCAGCGCGGCTCCGGCCCGGCGCTTGGCCCGCGCCTCGAAGTAGCGCCCGGCCAGGATGGCCAGCGTCACCCCGGCTGCGACCTCGAGGTAGATGTTGCCCGACCCGTCGGCCCGGGAGACGGACAGCTCGAAGGGGTGCTTCATGCCGGGCATCCCCGCGGTGCCGAAGAACAGCGCGTAGACCGACCAGGCGAACGCGGCCAGCGTGCCCATCGACACCAGCGTGTCCATCGTCGCTGTGCGGTGGCGCAGGTTCTTCCACGCGGCGAGGTGGAACGGCCAGCCGCCGTAGACGACGACCGGGGCGGCGAGCGTCAGCGACAGCCACTGCCAGTTGTCGAACTGCAGTCGGGCCACCATCGCCATCGCCAGCACCGGCACGGTCAGCGCGAGCGAGACCAGCATCCGTTGCCGAAGTGGGCGGACCGCGTCGTCCTCGACGACCTCGACGGCGCCCTCGGCAGCCGGCGGCGCGGGCAACCGCGCCGAGTATCCGGCCGCCTCGACCGAGGCGAGCAGCTGCTCCGGCGAGACGGCCTTCGGGTAGCTGACCCGTGCCTTCTCGGTCGCGAAGTTCACGGTCGCGGTCACGCCGTCGAGCCTGTTGAGCTTGCGCTCGATCCGGGCGGCGCAGGAGGCGCAGGTCATCCCGCCGATGGACAGCTCGATCTGGCGTGCCGTGTCCGTGGCCGGGGTCGTCATGTGTCCTCGTTCCGCGGGCCCACGGCTATCCGACCAGCTCGTAGCCCGCCTCGGTCACCGCGGCACGCACCGCGCCGTCATCGACTGGCTCCTCGCTGGTCACCGTGACCCGGCCGCTGGGCAGGTCGACGTCGACCCCGGTGACGCCGGGAACCGCGGACACCTCCTCGGTCACCGATCGGACGCAGTGGTCGCAGGTCATGCCGCTTACGGTGTAGGTGCTAGTGGTCACAGACGCTTCCTCTTCCGCTGTCTCGAGTCTCCCTGCCCCCGGCCGAGGAGCCCGTCCGCCGTCAGGACCGGACCAGCCGGGCGATGGCGTCCGATGCCTCGCGGACCTTCTCGTCCGCCTCGGCGCCGCCCCTCGCCGCCGCCTCGACCAGGCAGCCCGCCATGTGCTCATCGAGCAGCTCCAGCGAGAACGACTGCAGCGCCCGCGTCACTGCGGAGACCTGAGTGAGCACGTCGATGCAGTACTTCTCCTCGTCGACCATCCGCTGCAGGCCCCGAACCTGACCTTCGATCCGGCGCAGCCGCCTGAGGTAATCGTCCTTGCGGCCGCTGTAGCTCGCCATCCCGTCCCCTCTCT
>JBKOXW010000161.1:0-13489 GCA_046744115.1 Actinomycetota bacterium
CATGAACCTCTCGCTCGGGCTCGACTACGGCCAGCCCGAAGACGACTCCACGCTCGCGCTGAACAACGCGGTGCAGGCCGGCGTCGTGGTGGTCAACTCGGCGGGCAACGGCTCGGACCACCCGTTCAAGGTCGGCCAGGCGTCGACCGGCGAGCGGGTGATCAGCGTCGCGCAGACCGCGGTGCCGGACGACAAGCTGTTCCCGATCGAGATCCTGTCGCCGACGATCCCCGGACTGCCGAACAACACGATCCGGTACGCCGTGCCGCAAGGCTGGGCGCCGCAGCCGAGCGTGGTGATCACCGCGCCGCTGCGGCAGCCTGTCGACAACGAGGGCTGTGAGGCGGCGGACTTCGCCAGCTTCCCGGCCGGCGCGATCGCGCTGATCAAGCGGGGCACCTGCGCCGCCTCGATCAAGGCGTCGAACGCGCAGGCCGCGGGCGCCTCGGCCGCGGTCATCTGGAATAACGTGCCCGGCGGGCCGCCCGGGTTCTCCTTCGGCGGCGGCGGGACGATCATGATCCCGACGCTGACGATCTCGCTGGAGCGGGGGCAGCCGGTGGCCAACGCGGTCAGCGCCGGCCCGGTCACCGCGCGGATCGACCCGGCGAACGCGATCGCGATGACCAACACGATCGTGGCCACGTCCAGCCGCGGCCCGCGGATCGACGGTGCCACGGTCAAGCCGGACATCGGCGCGCCGGGCGGATGGCTGTCCGCCCAGGTCGGCACAGGCGCCGGCGAGACGGCGTTCAGCGGCACGTCGGGTGCCGCACCGAACATCACCGGTGCGGCCGCGCTGCTGCTGGACAAGTTCCCGACCGCGACGCCGTCGATCATCAAGTCGCGGCTGCAGAACGGGGCGAGCACGGCCAACCGCTCGCCGGACCTCGACGCCAACCTGTTCGCCACGCCGATCACCCGGATCGGCGCCGGCGAGCTGCGCGCCGATACGGCGGCGTTCGCCACCGGCGTGCTGGTCAACCAGCAGGCCGGCAGCGGCAACATCTCGCTCGGCCTGCCGCACCTGACCAGCCGGACCACGTTCGTGCAGCCGCTGACGCTGCAGAACACGGGGTCGAGCGCGAAGACGTACCAGCTCGATGCGCAGTTCCGAGACCCGGCGGAGGCGGCGGCCGGTGGAGTCCGGGTGGTGCTGCCGTCCTCGGTGCGGGTCGACGGCGGCGGCAGCGCCACCGTGTTCGCGCTGTTCACGGTGGATCCGGAGAAGCTGTCGCGGTGGCCGTTCACCCACGCCGCCGGGTCCACCGGCGACGGTGCGGCGCTCAACGGACCGGAGATCGACGGCAACATCCGGGCCATCGCGACCGACGAGACGCTGCACCTCGGCTGGCAGGTGCTGCCGCACCGGTCCGCCGACGTGGCCGCGCCGGATTCGGTACGGCTTGACCGGAACGGCACAGGCGAGCTCCGGCTGGCCAACGCCTCCCGGGTGCTCGACGGCGCGGTGAACGTCTACGGCCTCACCGGCACCAGCCCGCGGCTGCCGGCGTCGCCGCCCGGCGGCCCGGGCACGCCCGGATCGAACGCCGCGCTGATCGACCTCGAGGCCTTCGGGGTGCGGGACAGCGTCGGCACGAACCTCGTGCAGTTCGCGATCTCCGGCTTCGACCGGCGCATGATCCCGCTGTACCCGGCCGGGTACGAGATCGACATCGACAGCGACCGGAACGGCAGCGTCGACTTCGCCGTCTTCCAGCAGGAGTCCGGGGGCTTCGGCGCGACCGGGCTGAGCGTGGTGTTCGTGTTCAACGTCCGGACCCGGGCGCTGACGCCGTTCTTCTTCACCGACGCCGACTTCGACTCGGGCACGCAGGTGATGTCGGTGCCGCTGTCGGCGCTGGGCCTGGCGAACGGCACCACGTTCAACTTCCAGGTGCTGGCGTTCGACAACTTCTTCACCGGCAATGTCACCGACGCCATCGGCGGCATGTCCTGGACGGTCGGGTCGTCGAAGTTCAGCGCCGGTGGCGGGCTTGACCAGCTGGTCGTGCCGGCCGGTCGGAGCACGACCGTCAGCGTGTCCTCCGATCCGTCCGCCGGGCCGTCGAGCGAGCAGGGGCTGTTGCTGCTGCACGACGACGCGCGGACCGACGACGCGCAGGCGGTGCGGGTGAGCTAGCCCGCCCCTGGTTGCCGCGTGGGTCCGGCCCGGTTCCCGCTTCGGTGAGGGGCCGGGCCGCACTCTCTCTGGCTCGTCAGCCGCTTCGGTGGGGCCGGGCCGCACTCTCTCTTGCTCGTCAGCCGGTGGGCCAGCGCCGGAAGTTGACCCACGAGCGCGACGGCGTCGGCCCGCGCTGCCCCTGGTACCGGGACCCGTACACGGCCGAGCCGTACGGGTGCTCCGCCGGGCTCGACAGCCTGAACAGGCACAGTTGCCCGATCTTCATCCCCGGCCACAACGTGATCGGCAGGTTCGCCACGTTCGACAGCTCCAGCGTGATGTGCCCGCTGAACCCGGGGTCGATCCACCCCGCCGTCGAGTGCGTTAACAGACCTAACCTACCTAAACTGGACTTCCCCTCCAACCGACCGGCGATGTCGTCGGGCAGGGTCACGACCTCCAGGGTCGAGCCGAGCACGAACTCGCTCGGGTGCAGGACGAACGGCTCGTCCTCCTTCGGCTCCACCAGGCTGGTCAGGTCGTCCTGCTGCACCGCCGGGTCGATGTGGGTGTACTGCTGGTTGTTGAACACCCGGAAGTACCGGTCCAGCCGCACGTCGATGCTCGACGGCTGGAGCAGGTCGGCGTCGTACGGCTCCAGCCCGAGCCGTCCGGCCGCCACCTCGGCCCGAATATCGCGGTCCGACAGGAGCATGCCTCGGACCCTACCGACCCCTGGCCCACGCTACGTGGAGCCACGTCGCCCGGCGCTGCGGCCGTTGTAGCATGACCCCTGCGCTCCGCCGCGGGTGTAGTTCAATGGCAGAACTTCAGCTTCCCAAGCTGACAGTGCGGGTTCGATTCCCGTCACCCGCTCCACACCCCTCCGCCGCAGGTCACGGCTGCAGTTCCGCCTGACGATCACCACTCCTCTTCACCTCCCCTCAGGTCCGGCGTGCTATCTCCGTGCTATCCGGCCGCTGTGCTATCCGGCTGCTACCGGCCAGCAGGGACGAGCGCGCCGGCGGCCCCGTCGTCCGGGTCGTCTTCGTCGCTCATCTCGACCGGCAAGGCCTCGGCGATGGCGCGGTCGGCGCCTTGGGTCGTGTGCAGGTAGATCATCGCGGCGCGGGTGTTGTCGTGACCCATCCGCAGCATCAGGTCGCGGATCGTCGTCCCTGGCACCTTCGAGGCGAGCGTGTTGCCGGTGTGCCTCAGGTCGTGGATCCGGAGTCCCGGTGCGCCTACGGCCGCGACCAGGTCCGGCCAGCTCGTGAGCTTGTTGAAGTTGCTGCGGCGCAGTAAGGCGCCCTTGGGTCCAGCGAACAACAACGCAGCGGGCTCGGCGCCGACGAACTCGGACAGGTGTCGACGCACCAGCGGCACGAGCGCAGGCGGGAACGACACAGTCCGCTTGCCTGCCCGGGACTTAGGCGGGCCGACGAGCACCTCGCCCGTCGACAGCTCGACATGCGCCCGCTCGACTCGCACGGTCGCCGCCTCCAGGTCGACATCCATCCGTCTGAGCGCGGTGACCTCGCCCCATCTCAGGCTCGCATAGGTCGCGAGCATGACCAGCGGGACGAAGCGCGCCGGCATGCTTGCCGCGAGGGTCGCCACCTGGGCGGGCGTGAGCGTCGGTCGCTCCGCAGCCTGCTCGGCATCGGCACCTTTGATCCGGCACGGGTTCCGCCTGATCGTGTCGTCCTCGACCGCCGTGTTGGGGATCGCTCGGAGCAGCCGGTAGGCCTTCGCCACCATCGTCGCCGAGACGCCAGCATCTAGAAGCTGCTGCCGCCAGGTCCGAACTGCCGGTGCGTTGTTGTCCAGCTCAGCGAGCGTGAGCCTTCCGAGATGCGGCTCGATGTAGCGCTTCTGCAGCCATTGGTACAGCTCGACTGTCCTCGGCCGGAGGCCTGGGCGCTCCGCGATCCAGGTCTCCGCGTAGTCGCCGAGCGCTACCTCAGCCGCCACCGGGTCACGCCACACGCCACGGGCGATATCCGCCTCGACAAGCGACAGCCAGCGCCCCCCGTCCTGCTTACGCACAAAGGTCTTCGGCGCGGTGAGCCGACGTCCGGTCGGAGCGAGGTAGGACGCCTGCCAGCGGCCGGATGCCAGCTGACGGACCCAGCCGAACTGGCGACGACCCTTCCTGCCAGCCATCAAGCCACCCCGCGAACGACGTGTCGGAGCTCGCCCCGCCCCATGACCTCGACGCGCCCGGCACGGACGAAGGCGTCCAGGTCGACTCGCGCGATGCGGACGGGCGAACCGGGTCGGCCGTACCGGACGAACGCGATCCGCCGCTCCGCGATCAGCCGACGCACGAAGCGTTCCGTCGTGCCGAGAAGCTTGGCGGCGTCCTCGACGGTCAACATGCCGTTGTCGTGGTCCATGTGCATCCTCCTTTCGGTCAGGCAGCGGTTGGTGTTGCCGAACAGGTGGGTGGGTCGAGGCCGGCTCGTTGTTTGGCGTCGTTGAGGGCTTGTCGCCAGTGGGCCCGTTGGGCGACGGCGAGGAGGAGCCGGCGGGAGAGTGGCCGGAGGTCGGGGTCGCCGGTGGTGACGGGCTGCCAGGCGTACCGGTCGGGGTCTGGCTGGGGGTCGGTGTTGCCGAGCAGTTGGAGGACCCAGGCGCGGCGGTCGGCGCGGTGGTCGCCGAGGGTCTTGCCGGACCATTTGCGGGAGACGAGGACGCGGCGGCCGGCGAAGCCGAGATGTTCGGGCCGGTGCGCCTTGCCGCGGCAGCTGCCGGGCCGCAGCCCTGGCTTGGCGTCCCTGGGTTGGATGCCGTGCAGGAGCCAGTTGGCGCAGCGGTCGGAGCAGGGTTCCCAGCGCAGCTGGTCGAGGAGCCGGGCGGCGTGCCGACGCTGCGGGTCGGTGGTCGGGGTGTGGCAGTCGGCGACGGACTTGGTCAGGTACTTGGCGAGGTAGCCCAGGCAGCGGTCGGCGTCGGGGGTACCGGCGAGGACGCATTGGGCGTTGACCTGCGCGCCGAACCGGGCGACGTGCGCGGGTTCGCTGGCCTGGTCGAGTTGGTCGAGGGCGTCGTCCCAGGTGGGCAGTGGCTCGCGGGTGTCGGGGTCGACGTAGGCCTCGCGGTCGGGGTCCCATTCGGCGAGGAAGCCGTCGCCGTAAACGGGTTTATCGCAGGGTGGCCACCAGACCTGGTGGTAGGTGGCGGCGGCGACGCGGCGCAGGTCGGCGCGGCTGATGGTGCCGCGGATGGCCATGTGTAGGTGGGGGGCGAGCCGGCGTTGGGGTTCGACGCTGGCGAAGTATTGGACGTCCCAGCCGACGAAACGGCGCAGGTTCTGCACGAACCGGTCGACGAGCCTGCCGAAGTGGATCGCGTCGCGGGCGGCGCGCCGGTAGTCATACTGATGCGGGTTGACCGGGGTGCTGTCGTCGCGGACCCGGCCGTAGCTGTCGAGGGTGAGGGTGATGAACAGGGAGGGGCGGAAGCGCTCGGCGTAGGTGCGGCCGACGGTGCGCGGGTCGATCCGCCGGCGGGGCAGGTCGGGGGCGTCGTGTCGGCGGCGGGTGGAGCGGACCCGCCGCGGCTTCTGCCCCGTGTCGAGGCTGCCGCGGACGCCGGTGTCGCGGAGCAGCTCGTCGACCTGGTCGATGACCGTCTCGACGTCGGCGGTGTCTTCGCCGGCGTCCTCAGTCTCGGTGCGGGCGTGCTCGAGGTCGGCGCGGACGGTGGCGAGCTGGCGTTGCTCGGTGGTGGCCGGGTCGGGTTCGAGGATGGGTTCGGTGTCGAGGTGCCAGCCCTCACGGCATTGGGCGAGCCGCAGCCGCCGGGCCCGTTCCGCGCAGGACGGGCACTTGGCGGTGAGGGTGGCGCCGCAGGGCAGATCGACGACCTCGGTCTCACCGCTGGCCAGGTCGGTGCGGCGGACCGGGATGGGGCGGATGCAGACGCCGTGGTCGACCGCCGCGGCCCGGATCACGTCGCGGGCGAGCGGCATCCGGGCCCGCTCGGCCCTAGTTTGCCGTGCTGCGGTCACGCGGGCAGCTCCTCTCGGATCGCGGCGCGGGCGTGCTGGTAGGCCTGCGCCGACAGCAGTGGGGTGACGACGACAGCGCTGGGAGTGAGGCCGAAGTAGCTGCGGCGGCGGGTCTGCCGAGCAGCTGCCGGCGGAAGATGCCGGCCTCGCCGCGGCTGGGGAACGAGCCGAGCACGTCGGCCCATCCGCCGGTCTGGTCGAGCACGACGACGACGTGGGTTCCGGTGGTCATCTGGTGTCACCTCCTACTGCGGCGAGGTAGACGGGGACGGGTGCGGGCCAGTCGCGGGCGAGGTCGGTGATGTGCTCGTCGCTGACCCAGCCGGCGCGGACCCGGACGACTCCGGCGCGGCCGTCCTCGCGGACGTAGCCGGTGCCGGGTGCGGTGTCGGGGATCAGGTCGGCGGTGGCGCCGCGGTCGCGGGCCCCGTCGCCGAGGACCATGTCCACTTGGGACGGTTCATCGAGCCGGAGCGCGACCTTGGTGGGGAACAGGTTGCGGAACGAGAGGATCTCCTTGCGCGGGTCCTGCAGGCAGGCCACGACCGAGACGCCGACCGCCCGGCCCTGGGTGAGCAGCAGCGCGAGCGCGGCCTCGGCGCGGCGCTTCAGGTCGCGGTCGGGCAGGTACGCGGTGAGGTTGGCGACCTCGTCGACCAGGACCAGGACCAGCGGCTCGGCCGGGGTGGGGGTGTGCTGGCGGACCACGCCGGCGAGCCGGTCGGCCCGCTCGCGTATCAGCGCGGCGGCGTCTTCGAGCAGCTCGACCATGTCGGCGTAGCTGGCGCAGGCGAACCGGGTGAACAGGGGCCGGCCGAGGCCGAGCTCCATCCCGCCTTTCGGGTCGACCGCCCACACCCGCACCAGCCCGCCGCCGATCGCTGGGGCGAGCGCGCGCAGCAGGGACCAGGCGACCGAGCCCTTGCCGGACCCGGTCACGCCGGCGATGAGGATGTGGTTGCCGAGCAGGCGGACCAGCCAGGCGCGGCCGTCCTCGCAGCGGCCCACCGGCAGCGCCGTCAGGTCGGTCAGATCGGGGATTTGCAGCGCCGGCACCGGGGCGGCGAGGGTGTCCCGGCGGACCACGTCGACGGAGACCAGGTGCGCCCGCCGCGGGTCGCGGGTGACCCGGACCTCGCGGCACCACACCGCCGACCGGAGCGCGTCGATGCGCTTGCTGATCTGTTCGGCGGACTGGCCGACCCGGCACCATAGGGTGATCCGCTCACCCACCGCGGTGCGCCGGGACCGGACCACCATCGGCAGGTCACCGCGGCGGGTGCCGGTGCGGGTCTCGCGCAGGCAGGCGACCAGCCGGCGGCGGCTGATCGAGCACCAGGCCTGGCCCAGCAGCCACCGCCGGGACCGCCGCCAGCTGAGCAAGCCGGCGACCGCGATGGCCGCGCCGGCGGTGGCCAGGTCGGGGCCGATCATCGAGGCCAGCCAGCTGCGGCCGGCGAGGACGGCCAGGACCGCGGTGAGTTCGAACCGCCACCACCAGGCCAGCCGGCCGGCCCACTGGCCGAACCGGGCCAGTGCGAGGGTGATCCGCAGCCAGCGGGGCGGCCGCCACGCCAGCCGTACGTCGACCAGCTGCCTGTCAGCCCGCATCGGTCACCGCCTCCCGCTGGCCGCCGCACTCCGGGCAGCAGATCCGGGCCACGTGCCGGCGTTCGGTCCACTCGCCGACCGCCTCCACGTACTCGGTGGCCACGCGGAGCAGCTCGCCGGCGGACCGGGCGCACTCCTGCGGGTCGACCGCCTCGGCAGCGGCGAGAGTCACTGACCACTGGTCGCCGCGGTGGATGGTCAGGATCGGCGGCCGGTCCGCGTACCGATAGCAGACGGCCCGCAGGCCCACGGGGTCGACCGACAGCGATGCCGGCCGGGACGCGATCGCGGTCACCGCGACCACCCCCGCCGCGGCAGGTGCGCCACTGGCACTGACGGCCGGCGGAAGCAGCGGGCGAGGGTTCGCTTGACCGCCGGCCAGGGCCCGTATTCGGCGACGGTCCAGCCGGCGGACCGGAGCTGGTCGATCTGTCTGCGGGATACGCTCATGTCACGTCTCCACTCGGTGCATCGGGTTGGGGATGGAGACGCCCGGCCGGCCTGGGCGCCAACCTGCACCGGCCGGGCGTCGGCTCGTTCTCGGTTCAGGCCGCCGGCGCGGACTTGGTGTGCCGGGCGCCCGGCGTGGCGACGGCGCGCACGCCCTTGGCCCGCAGCGAGTAGCCAAGCCGGCCCTTGTCGGTCACGTACGGGGTGACCGTCATGCCGTCGAACTCGACCGGTCGGAACGGCAGCTCGCCGACCGCCTCGGGCAGCCCCGGCTGTACCGGGGCGGCGATCTTCACCTTGACCGACTTCACCCGCGCCTGCGGGTCCGGGTCGTACACGTTGACCACCCACAACGGCTGGCCGGTCGCCTTGTCCCGCGCCTGCACCGTGCCCTTGCCCGCCCTGCTGGCGTCGAAGTCTGGTACCGCCTCGACCGACTCGGCGTAGGCGCCGGCCGGGAAGACGAACCCGAACTCGGCCGGAATCTGCGGCTGGAGGAGCGCCATGTCTGTTCCCTTCTGTCGGGGGCGTACCGGACACTGGATCCGGACAGCAGCGACGCTAAGGGCGCAGCACGGCGCCAACCCGGAAGAACTTTCCGGGGTACCGCAGAGAAGGGTTGCGAGGCACGGCGCATGCGCGGGATGACCGACACGCTCACCATCGGCGAGCGGGTGAAGTGGTACCGGCAGCGCCGCGGCCTGTCCCAGGAGGTGCTCGCCGGCCGGGTCGGGCGGACCGTCGACTGGGTCCGCAAGATCGAGAACGACAAGATCGAGTTCGACCGGCTCAGCGTCATCAAGACGGTCGCCGACGCGCTCGACCTGTCCCTCGCCGACCTGCTCGCCGAACCGTCGCTTGTGGACGCCGCACCGGAGACCGGGCTGCGGACGGTGCCGGCGCTGCGGGACGCGCTGATGGACTACCGGCAGATCACCCAGCTCGTCGGCCGCTACCAGCGGGCCGAACCGCCCTCCGTCGACGACCTCGGCGCGCACGTCGGCGACGTCCTCGACGCCTACCAGGCCTCCCGGTTCGCCGCCGTCACCCGCGAGCTCCCGGCGCTGCTGCCCGCCGCGCAGCTGGCCACCCGCGAGCACGACGGCGACGACCGGCTCCGCGCCCACGCCCTGCTCGCGCTCGCCTACCAGGCCGCCGCCAGCGCGCTGAACAAGGTCGGCGAGAACGACCTCGCCTGGACCGCTGCTGACCGCGGCCTGACCGCCGCCGAACGCTCCGGCGACCCCGTCATCACCGGCTCACTGTTCCGCTCCGTCGCCCACTCGCTGCTGTCCACCGGCCAGTACCGCGCAGCTGTCAGGCTGACCGAGCAGGCCGCCGGCTACCTCGACGGCGAACTCGCCCTCCGCGCCAACGGACACCCCGTCGTCGCCCGGCTCCTCATCCGCCCCGGCCTCCGCCGCAACGGCGACGACCTGCTCTCGGTGTACGGGACGCTGTTCCTCGCCGGCGCCATGGCCGCCGCCCGCCACGGCGACCGCGGCACATCCCACGCCTTCCTCAACGAGGCCGCCGCAGCCGCCCGCCGCCTCGGCCGCGACGCCAACCACATGTGGACCTCCTTCGGCCCCACCAACGTCGCCATTCACCGGGTCGCGATCGCCGCCGAACTCGGCGACATGCAGATCGCCGCCGACCTCGGCCCCCAAGTCGACCCATCCGCGCTCCCCGTCGAACGCCGCGTCCGACACGCCCTCGAAGTCGCCCGCGCCCTGTCCGCCTGGAACCGCCGCGACCAGGCCCTCGCCCTACTCCTCGACGCCGAGAAGCTCGCCCCCGAACAGGTCCGCTACCACTTCCTCAGCCGCCAACTCGTCCTCACCTGGATCCGCACCCAACGCGGCAAGCCCCCCTACGCCCTCGCCGACCTCGCCCGGCGGCTGCGCGTCGCGTAGACCGGGTTACCGCCGTGACCACGTCCCGGCGGTCAGCGAGGGCCTGGCTCCACCACGGAGGAGCTCGTCGCGATCCCAGCTCTCGCGTGTGCGGCACGGGCTGCGCGAGGCCGCAGCGATCGTCGGTGGGTCCGGGCTCCGCGGGTCTTGTCCACAGGGTGGTCAACCCATCAGTGCGGCCGTGTGTCGGGGTTGCCGTACGAGCTACCCCGCCAGCTTCCTGGCCAGCGATCTCTAGTGTCGCGCTGCACTGTTCCTGTGTGTCTTCGTCGTCGTCATACGGTGCTTTGGTGTGTGGCGAACAGCGTTGCGTCCCTTGCCAGCCGAGCCGGACATCCACTGCCGGGCCGGGCTGGTGCTGGCCACGCAGCGTCACATCCCCGGAGCTGGCGAGGCGCTGCCGTCATTGCACGGTCAGCGGCATGAGCGCGCGTCAGCGTGGGGTGAGGACGCTGAGCTCGTTGCCCTCGGGGTCGGCGAGGACGACCCAGCGGACGTTGGTCTGACCGACGTCCGCTCCCCGTGCGCCGATGGCGCGCAGGCGCTCGACCTCGGCGGCGTGATCGCCGTCGGCGAAGGGTGCGATGTCGAGGTGGACGCGCAGCTTGACCTGCTTGGGCTCGCTCACCCGGTGCAGGTCGAGGTAGGGGCCGCCGGCCGTGACGTCACGGAGCCAGACGCCCTGGTCGTCCTGGCCGAGCGCGGCCCATCCCGTCGCGGCGGCCCAGAAGGGAACGATGCCCTCAGGGTCGGCGCAGTCGAACACGACAGCCGCCACCGGACCGATACCAGCGAAGGCCGACGCAGGGTCCTTGCCGACCGAGCCCAGATGGCTCACAACGCAGAGCTCGTTGCCCTCAGGATCGGCCATCACCACCCACGAGACGGTGCCCTGGCCGATGTCGAGCCGCCGGGCGCCTAGCTCCTCCAGCCGTGCGACCAGCGCGGCCTGGTGGTCGACCGAGACGGACGCCAGGTCGAGGTGGACGCGGTTCTTCGTCGTCTTCACCTCGGGCACGCGCACGAAGATCAGCGGCAGCTGGCCCTGCTGTGCTGAATCGTCCTCGGGCGGCTCGACCACGACCTCGTCAGCCTCCTCCACCACGATCGGCCACCCCAGCGCGGCCGACCAGAACCGGGCCAGGCGCGCCGGGTTGGCGGCATCCATCACGACCTGTACGAGACGGGCGGGCATCCCCAAGGTCTACCTCAGTGCGGCGTGTCCCGCGGAGACCCGGCCGCGCGTCCGCGGCCGTGCTCCGGTTCGCCAGGTGGCCAGGCACGACCGGTCGGCGTACTGTCATCACCAAGCCCGGCACCAGCTACTACAGGTCTGCCCGGCGAGCGGAGGTCGACGTTGAGCTTCCCCGACCCAGCGCCTGCCTCCACCTCCAACGACAACCATGGCGCCTCGGCCGTCACCGGTCCGGCTCGCCAACGACCGAACGACGTCGATCTATCGTCGCTGTTGGTGGACCTGCTGACCGCCAAGGACGCGGTTGCCCATGACCTGACCCCGGGACGTAACCACCGGCCGGCCCCTGACAGGGCAAAACTGCTTGCCTGCATGGAGGCGTACTCCGCCGCGCTGACTGCGCGGCAGCTGCCGATACCACCACGGCTGCGCGATGACCTACGGCTTCACCGCGCCCTCTACTCACCCGACGCCGACGAGACGGCAAGACACCCTTACCCGAGGGCGTGAGCGGTCGGCCGTAACATCAACCGCGCGACGGGGAACAAGCGAACCGCGGCAGAGTCGCGCGTCCCGCGCGCAGCGCGGCAGAGGCGCGCGTCCCCCGCGCGGAGGCGGATGGGCCCGGTGCCGGCCGGAGTTCCGCCGTCCGGACGCCTCGGCCAGCCAGGCAGAGCGGCCGGACGGCCGATTACGATCGGCAGAGCTGCGGGTCAGATCGGTTCGCAGGCAGAATGCAGTGGCTCCAGCTTCCCTGCTCGCGGCGATTCCGGTGATCGAGATGGCGCAGCGCACCGTAGGCATGCTTTTGATGGCGGCGGCGACCGCCGGTCTGATCGGCTGTGCGGGCACGGACGGAACGGGGCCGCAGGCCTCCGGGCCGTCGTCACCGGTGTCGACCGCCGCGGATCCGCTGGCTACGCCCTCGGTTGACGGTCGGTTCCCGGTCGGCGACGGGCGGCTGCTCGCCCTGAGGTGCTGGGGCAGCGGTTCCCCTGCCGTGGTCTATGGCGGCGGCGAATCCGGCATCGCCGACTGGTCGGGGTCGTCCATCACCGAGGGGCTCGTTACCCGTACCCGGGTGTGCCTGTACGACCGCTCCGGCGCCGGCCTCAGCGATCCCCCACCAAACCACAAGCGGTTGCTCGACGACGTGGTCCGAGACCTGCACGAGCTGCTGGCGGCCGCGCGGATCAGCCCCCCGTACCTCATGGTCGGCCAGTCCGGCGGCGGCTTCGACGCCTACCACTACGCCGGACGCTATCCCGGCGAGGTAGCCGGCTTGGTTCTGCTCGATGTGCCCGCCGGTCAGGCGCACATGTCCGCCGCCGACATGGCCGAGCTCGCCTGGGACAGCCCGGGCAACCTCGAGCACGTCGACAACGTCGCTGTCGAACGGCAAATGGCGCTGCACCGGCTGCCGATACCGCGGATACCGGTGACGGTGATCACCGCGAGAAGCGGTCAGTCCGCCCCGCACTTCGACGAGCAGCGAGTCTGGCTGAAGGGCAGCTCCCACCCGGTCCAGGTGGTGCTCGACGGCGGACACAACATCGACCGCGACGACCCGGTCCGGGTGCTGGCCGAGATCCAGAAGGTGCTCACGCTCGCCTCGTAGGGGCCGGACAGCCCAGGGTGGGGCGCGATCCACCGTTGGCCGTAGTGCGCGTTCGCGTCCGACAACTATCCCGGAGGCATATCGGGACGGCGGCCGCGGGAGAATCCCCGGCCGGGCCCCGGTAGCTCTACGAAGTGGGTGTTGCTGTCGTTGCGTCTCTGAAGACTTACATCGGGAGCGAGGCGCGACACTAGCTGGATTCACAGCCGATGCCGTCGTGGTCGTGGTCTAGGCGGAACGGGTCGGGCGGTAGCACCTTGATCGGTCGGGTCACGTAGTTCGGTCCGTCCCCAGAGCCGCCAGCGCAGTCATAGTCGCCGATGCCATCCTGAAGGCATACGTCTGGGTAGGACGGATCGCAGTTGCTCGGCGCCGAAGGTGCAGGCGGGGGTGGGGGCGGTGGCGGCCTGGCAACCAGCAACGCGATCACCGTGCGCGGCTGGACGGCCGTCCCGGCAGCCTGGGATTGGGAGATGACCGTCCCGGCGGCGAATCGTCCGGTGGACCTGTACGTGATGGTCCAGCGGAGACCGTGCTTGGCAAGGACGGTTGTGGCCGT
>JBKOXW010000151.1:0-4197 GCA_046744115.1 Actinomycetota bacterium
TCCGCCTCTTCCTCGTCCAGAACCCGCCAAACCCGATCGCGACTCGGGAAGTCGGCAGGGATCTGATCGACGCGCACACACGGGTTAACGCCGATGACCCAGACGCGACCCTCCCGTGCGATGTGTCGCATCGTAGCGATCCAGCCGTCACCGCGGGCCAGTGTCGGCGCAACCCAGATCTCGACGCCTTGGGCGTACAGGTGGAATCGCGCCAGGGGCATGTAGTTCTCCCAGCAGATGAGGCCGCCGACGCGACCGAGATCGGTCGGCACCACGTCCAGCGTCGAGCCGTCGCCCATGCCCCACACCGTCCGCTCGGAACCGGTCGGCATCAGCTTGCGGTGTTTGTTGAGCAGTCGACCGTCCGGGCCGAAGTACAGGAGTGTGTTGTAGATCGTCGTCCCGTGTGGCTCGCGCTCGTCGACGCCCACCACCACGTACGTATGAGTGTCGCGCGCCGTGGCGGCGATACGTTCGGTGGTCGCGCTCGGGACGACCACCGCCTGATCGACGAGCCGAGCAAACCATGCTTCGTCGCCGTCCCAGATCGGTACCGTATCGATCCAGATCGGGGTGCCCGGCACGAACACCTCGGGGAACACGATCAACTCGGCACCCTGGGCGGCAGCCGCGCCGATGAGCTGCTCCACCCGGTCGGTGGTCGCCGCGCGGTCCATCAAGACATAGGCCGCCTGCACCGCCGCGACCGTGAACTTTCGACCCATGGGAGCTCCCCTCGCGCACCGACGCCTCAGCGTAAGCGCCGGTGCTGCCCGTCCGCCCTTCACATGCCGGGCGCGCGGGAGCACTAGATCAATACTGCTCCGCCGGCGATGTCGACGACGACGCCGCTGATCCAGCTGGAGGCGTCCGAGGCGAGGAACAGCGCGGCGCGGGCGACGTCGTCTGGCGTGCCCAGTCTTCGCACCGGATGCATTTGGACGAGCTTTTCCTGCTGTTCGGGAGGAAGCCACGCCTGGTTGCTCTCGGTAAGAATGGTCTCTGGGGCCAGGCAGTTCGCGCGGATGCCGGCCGGGCCGACCTGGGCGGCGAGGTCCTGAGTGAAGATCTGCACGCCGGCTTTGGCGGCGCCGTAGGCGACCAGCGTGTAGGGGTTCGCTCGCCGCCCGGCGGCGGACGAGATCGTGATGATGCTGCCCGAGCCACGTTGCTTCATGTCAGGTAGAAAGCATTTCACCGTCAGAAACGTCGCGGTCAGGTTCAGGTCCACGTCGGAGCGCCAGTCCGCCTCGGTAATTTCCTCGAGCGGCATGGGCCGGCTGCTCGTACTGCCGGCGTTGGCCACGAGCACATCGACGGGCCCGAACTCCTCGGTGATCCGATGCCGCATCCGATCGAGGTCGGCGGCCTTGGTCACGTCACCGGTCACGACCAAGGACCGCCCGCGGGAGGCTTCGACGCGGTGGTGCACGGCGGCGAGCGCCGCCTCGTCCCGGCCGTGCAGCACCACGCGCGCCCCGGCCTCAGCGAAGGCGAATGCGATGCCGGCGCCGATGCCTCGCGAACTGCCGGTGATGAGGACCACGCGGTCCATCAGATCGTCGTACATGCCCACCATCCTCGTCGTCGTTGTGCTCGGGCATAGCAGTGGGTGGAGTGCGGTCGACCGACCGGAGACCGCCCGAGATCCACGAGGTCGCAGGCGAGAGACTGACGGGATGGCCGCGACCGACGCACTGCTGGCCGCCGCGCTCGCGCGTGACCCGGCCGGGCCGCTGATCACGTTCTACGACGACCGGACCGGCGAGCGGGCCGAGCTGTCGGCGATCACGATGGCCAACTGGGTCGCCAAGACGGCGAACCTGCTGCAGGACGACGTCGGCGTCGACGCGGGCGACCGGGTCGCGGTGCTGCTGCCGGCGCACTGGCAGACCGCGGCCGTGCTGTTCGCCGCCTGGTCGGCCGGGGCGGTCGCGGCCGCGGACCCGGCCGGCGCGCAGGCGGCGTTCACCGACGCCGAGCGGGTCGGCGCCGCGCTGGCCGCCGGGGTGCCGGACGTGTTCGCGCTGTCGCTGGCGCCGCTCGGCCGCGGCTTCGGCGATGTCACACCCGATGGGGCCCGCGACTACGCCACGGACGTACTCGACCACGGCGACCGGTTCACCCCGCGCTCGCCCGTCGGCGACGACGCCGCCGCGCTCGACATCGGCGACGGTACGATCGCCGGCCGCGAGCTGGTCGAGGTCTGCCGCCGGCGGGCGGCCGAGCTGGGCCTGCTGGAACGCGATCGGCTGCTCAGCACGCTCGACTGGGACACGCCGGTCGACTGGGTGGATGGGCTGCTCGCACCGCTCGCCGCCGGCGCCAGCCTGGTGCTCTGTCCCAAGCCCGACCCGGCCGCGCTGCCCGGCCGCGCCGAAGCCGAGCAGGTCACCGCGACGCTCGGGGTGACGCTGCCCGGCATCCGCCCGCTCTGACGCTCGCTCGGATGCCGCGCCGGGGCCACGGCCCGCCCGCCGGGCGCCGGCAGGCTCGATAGAGTCGACCTCCGGGCGCCGTACCGGGCGCCTGCTCACGACGGGAGGCGCCGGTGGACAAGGTGGTTGCCAGCGCCGCGGAGGCGGTCGCGGACATTCCGAGCGGCGCGTCGCTGGCGGTCGGCGGGTTCGGCCTGTGCGGTATCCCGCACGTGCTGATCCAGGCAATGTTGGAGGCCGGGGTCACCGACCTGGTCACCGTGTCGAACAACTGCGGGGTCGACGACTGGGGCCTCGGCGTCCTGCTCGCCGCGAAGCACATCCGCCGCACGACGTCGTCCTACGTCGGCGAGAACAAGGAGTTCGAGCGGCAGTTCCTGGCCGGCGAGCTGGAGGTCGAGCTCTGTCCACAGGGGACGCTGGCGGAGCGGCTGCGGGCCGGCGGCGCCGGGATCCCGGCCTTCTTCACCTCGGCCGGCGTCGGCACCCAGGTCGCCGACGGCGGGCTGCCCTGGCGCTACGACGGCTCGGGCGGCATCGCGGTGGCCTCGCCGGCGAAGGAGACCAGGGCCTTCGACGGCCAGGAGTACGTGCTCGAGCGCGGCATCGTCTGCGACTTCGCCCTGGTGCGGGCGGCGCTCGGCGACCGGCACGGCAACCTCGTCTACGACGCGTCCGCGCGCAACTTCAACCCGCTCTGCGCGATGGCGGGCCGGGTCACGATCGCGGAGGTGGAGCGCCTGGTCGAGCCCGGTGAGATCCCGGCCGAGCAGGTGCACACGCCCGGCATCTTCGTGCAGCGGGTGGTCGGCCCGGTCGGCGAGGACGGCAAGCGGATCGAGCGCCGCACGGTCCGCCCGGCCCGCCAGGCCGGATCCGGCGCCGGCTCGGAGGAGGTGACCGGCTGATGGCGCTGTCCCGCACCGAGCTGGCCGCGCGCGTCGCCCAGGAGCTCTGGGACGGCCAGTACGTCAATCTCGGCATCGGCCTGCCGACGCTGGTGCCGAACTACGTCCCCGACGGCGTGCACGTCGTGCTGCAGAGCGAGAACGGTATCCTCGGCGTCGGCCCGTACCCGTACGAGGACGAGGTCGACCCGGACCTGATCAACGCAGGCAAGGAGACAGTGACGATCCTGCCCGGTGCGTCGTTCTTTGACTCGGCGACCAGCTTCGGCATGATCCGCGGCGGCCACATCGACGTGGCGATCCTCGGCGCCATGCAGGTGTCCGTCCGCGGCGACCTGGCGAACTGGATGATCCCCGGGAAGATGGTCAAGGGCATGGGCGGGGCGATGGACCTCGTGCACGGCGCCAAGCGGGTGATCGTGATGATGGAGCACGTCGCCCGGGACCGCTCGCACAAGATCGTCAACCAGTGCTCGCTGCCGCTGACCGGCAAGGCGTGCGTGCAGCGGATCATCACCGACCTGGCCGTGCTCGACGTGACCGACGACGGCCTGGTGCTCCAGGAGCTGGCGGACGGGGTGAGCGTCGAGGACGTGCGGCAGGCCACCCAGCCGCCGGTGCTGCTCGACGGCGAGCCGGGCCGGATGCGCATCCCGGCCGGGGTGTAGGTCTTTGACCTTCTCCCTGGTCGCCCGCGACGCCGGCACGGGCCAGCTCGGCGTCGCGGTCGCGACGTGCACGCTCGCCGTCGGCCGGGCCGCGCCGTGGGCCCGCGCCGGCGTCGGCGCCGTGGCCACCCAGGCCTCGTCGAACCGCGGGTACGGGCCGCGGGCGCTCGACCTGCTCGCCGC
>JBKOXW010000248.1:0-11922 GCA_046744115.1 Actinomycetota bacterium
CTGCTTCGGCTTCGCGCCGCTGCGGCTGCCGCCGGCGCTCGACTTCGCCTCGATGTTCCACGGCGTCGACGAGCGGGTGCCGGTGGAGGGCCTACGCTTCGGTGTCCGCGTCCTCGACCGGCTGCTCGCCAGCGCCTGACCGCGCCCGCGCGGCCGCGCCGAGACCCACACCGGAGGTTGACCGTGAGCGCCGACACCGACCTCGAACTCGCCCTCGACCGGGTGGTCGAGGCCGCCCGCGCGCATCTGGCCGCGGTCCGGGCCGCCGGCGGTTCCGACGACGACGCCAGCTGGGCCGCCTTCGTCGAGCTGAACAACGCCACGTTCGCCTATGACGAGCTCATGGAGGACACGTACGGCGTGGTCACGCCGTGGGACGTCGGCGCCGAGCTGGTCGTCGACGAGGCCGAGGGCGAGGAGGACGTGACGGTCGAGGAGACGGCCGAGCAGGCCGCCGCCGGGACGGACAACGTGCGGATCAGCGTCCGGCAGCGGCGCGACTACGTGGTGCCGGACGTGGACGCCCTGCTGGGCGCGGCGTCGGTGGCCAGGGCCGTGGTCTGGCGCGAGGCCGACAACGAGCGCGCGACCGAGCCGGTGCGCAGCGTCGGCGAGGCGGTGTACGAGCTGATGCAGGCCGGCGACAACACACTCGCCGGCCTGGACGTGCCCGAGCTCGAGCGGCACAGCGGCCTGGTGCTGGTCAACCTCGTCGACGACGTGCTCGAGCCAGACGACCTGGTCGAGCCGCCGCACCAGGCCGACGACATGTTCGCGCTGCCGGAGGCGCCGCTGATCTTCTCGCTGTACGAGCCGATGTACTCCTCGGTGGAGGAGGCGGAGCGCGCCGCGGCCCGCCAGGACGCTGACGCGGGGGGCGAGCAGTGACCGCACCAGAGGCACCGGTCCCGCCGGGGGCGCCGGTGGCTCTGGTCACCGGGGGAGCGGGCGGCATCGGTCGGGCCATGTGCCGCGCGCTGGCCGAGCGCGGGCACCGGGTGGTCGTCGCCGACCTGGACGAGCCGGCCGCGCGAGCGGTCGCGGCCGAGGTCGGTGGGGTCGCGGCCGGCCTGGACGTGCGCTCGCCGACGCAGTCGCGGGCGGCGGTCGAGCTCGCCCTCGACGCGTACGGCCGGCTCGACGTGGTGGTGCTCAACGCCGGCATCTCCTCCGGGCAGGCCGGCGCCGACCCGCTGGACCTGGACGCCTACCGGCGGATCGTGTCGATCAACGTGGACGGCGTGGTGTTCGGCGTGGACGCCGCCGTGCCCGTGCTGCGCCGGTCCGGCGGCGGGGCGATCGTGGTCACCGCCTCGCTGGCCGGTCTGGTGCCGATGGCGACCGACCCGCTCTACGCGCTGACCAAGAGCGCGGTCGTCGGCTACGCCCGGTCCCTGGCCGAGCCGCTGGCCGAGCACGGGGTGCGGATCAACGCGCTCTGCCCGGGGTTCACCGACACCGCCATCCTCGGGATTGCCCGGTCGGCGCTCGAAGCCGCCGACTTTCCGCTGCTGCGGCCGGAGGAGGTGGCCGCGGCGCTGCTGGCGGTGCTCGACGGCGGCGGCACCGGCGAGGCGTGGTTCGTCCAGGCCGGCCGGGAGCCGTCGGCGTACCGGTTCCGCGGTGTGCCCGGGCCGCTCGGCGCGGGCGGCGAGCCGGTGGCTCCGCCGCCGCTATCCGCCTGGGGTGCAGCCTCGGGCGGAGCCGACGCCCCGGCGGCCGGGCCGTCGGAGTCGGGGGTGTCCGGGTGAAGGCGTGGCGGGTGCATCAGCTCGGCGCGCCGGCGGACGCGCTGCGTTGGGAGGACGTGCCGGACCCGGAGCCGGGCCCGGGCGAGGTGCTGGTGCGGGTCGACGCGGTCGCCCTGAACTTTCCGGACGTGCTGCTCTGCGCGGGCCTCTACCAGGAGCGCCCGCCGCTGCCTTTCACGCCCGGGTTGGAGGTCGCCGGCACCGTGACCGCGGCCGGCGACGGCGCCACGCACGCGGTCGGCGACCGGGTGCTCGGCGGGCCGCCGCTGCCGAACGGTGGCCTGGCCGAGCTCGCCGTCCTGCCCGCCGGCGGCGCGTTCGCGATCCCGGACGCGATGCCGGCCACGGACGCGGCGGCGCTGCTGCTCACGTACCACACCGCGCACGTCGGACTGCACCGGCGGGCGGCGCTGCAGCCCGGCGAGACGCTGCTCGTGCACGCCGGCGCCGGTGGCGTCGGGTCCGCGGCGATCCAGGTCGGGCTCGCGGCGGGCGCGCACGTGATCGCCACCGCCGGCGGGCCGGACAAGATCGCCGTCTGCCGCCAGCTCGGTGCGCACGAGGTGATCGACTACCGGGCCGAGGACATCGTCGAGCGGGTACGGGCGCTGACCGGCGGGCGCGGCGCCGACGTGATCTGGGACCCGGTCGGCGGCGACGTCTTCGACGCCTCCCGCCGCTGCATCGCCTTCGAGGGCAGGCTCGTCGTGGTCGGCTTCACCAGCGGCCGGATCCCGGAGGCGCCGGCGGGACACCTGCTGGTGAAGAACTACTCGATCGTCGGGCTGCACTGGGGCCTGTACCGCCGGCACGATCCGGCGCTGGTCGAGCGGACCCACGCCGAGCTGCTGCGGCTCTACACCGACGGGTTGATCCGGCCGCTGGTGTCGGAGCAGGCGCCGCTGTCGGCCGCGCCCGAGGCGCTGACCCGCCTGGCCAGCCGCGCGACCGTCGGCAAGGTGGTGCTGCTCCCGCACGGCTAGGAGGCCGCTGAACAATCCCGTCCGTCGCGAGCCGCGATCCAGGCGGCGGTCCGGCAAGGCGGAGGACGAGCCGATATGAGACATATCGGCGACGACGACAACGCCGCCGGTCGTCGGCTGGGCGCGGCGCAGCAGGGCAGGATTGTTCAGCGGCCTCCTAGCGAGGCCGCAACCGAAACTGCCGCGACAGCGACAGTTCTCGCTTCAGGGTCAGAGGGCTGGCCCTGGCAGCGGGACATGGCCGTGGCTGCGCCGGCGGCGGAGCCACACGCGCCGCGAGCCGTCGGAGTGCACGCGTACCTTCGCCAGCTCCCACCCGCCGTACTCGGCGTGCAGGCTCAGCTGCACGGCGGCGGTGGCCCGGTCGGTGCCGGGCGGGATGCGGACCGGCGTGTACTCGTACTCCGACGTCGCGAAAGACATGCCCGCGATTCTGCCTCGTCAGCCGGACGTCGTCTCGCGTTCGGGTGCGCGTCCCGTTTCGGCGGCCCCGGTGAGCAGGTCCTTCAGCCGGGTTCGGCGCGGCCGGGCGCCGACCTCGCGCACCGCCCGGGCCAACACCGGGCCGGCGGCGTGGACCACGGAAAGGTGCCGGCGGGCGCGGGTGAGCGCGGTGTAGACCAGCGGCCGGGACAGCATGCCGCCGGCCTCCGGGGGCAGCACGACGACCACGGCCGGCCACTCCGAGCCCTGCGCCCGGTGCGCGGTCACCGCCCAGCCGTGCCGCAGGTCGGCCAGCGCGCGGCCGGACACGGTGGCCGGACCGGCCGGGAACTCGACGGTCAGCGCCCCGTCGCCGGCCGCGGCGACGACGCCCACCTCGCCGTTGGCGAACCCGACCGGCTCCAGGTCGAGGTGGTTGGCGGTGGCGACCACCCGGTCGCCGGGGTCGAATCCGGCCAGCGCCGGGCGGGCACCGACGGCCCCCGGGTTGAGCCGCACCTTCAGCGCCGCGTTCAGCTCGACCGTCCCGGCCGGGCCGCGGTGCACCGGCGTGACCACCTGGATCTCGTCCGCCGGGATGCCGAGCGCGCGCGGGATCGAGTCGGTGACCAGCTGAACGACCCGGTGTGCGGCATCGGCCGAGCCGCCGGCCGGTACGACGACCACCTCCCGATCGGCCGCCTCGACACGGGGCAGCTCGCCGCCCCGCACCGCCGTCGCCAGCCGGGCGATCGCGCCGCCCTCGGCCTGCCGGTACAGCGTGGTCAGCTCGCTCACCGGCGCCACTCCGGACTCGATCAGGTCGGCCAGCACCCGGCCGGCCCCGATCGAGGGCAGCTGCGCGGGGTCGCCGACCAGGAGCAGGTGCGTCCCGTCCGCGCACGCCTCCAGCAGCGCCGCGGCGAGCTCCACGTCGAGCATCGACGTCTCGTCGACGACGACCACGTCGGCGTCCAGCGGCCAGGCCTCCCCGCGGGCGAACGCACCGGCGCCGCCGGTGTTGCCGGCCGGCCGCGCGCCGAGCAGCCGGTGCAGCGTGCTCGCCGGCGCCTCGCACAGCTCCTCGAGCCGCTTGGCCGCCCGGCCGGTCGGCGCGGCCAGCGCAACCCGGTGGCCACGCTTCTCGGCGAGCCGGACGACGGTGGCCACCGTCCGGCTCTTGCCGGTGCCCGGGCCACCGGTGAGCAGGCTCACCCCGTGCCGCAACGCGTGCCGCACGGCCGCCCGCTGCGCGTCGTCGAGGCCGTCGACCGCGGCCCCACCATCACCAGCCCCGTCGTCGCCGTCGGTGTCGGAGAGCGGCTTTGCGGTCGCAGCCAGCCGGGTCACCGCCTCGGCGATGCCGTCCTCGGCCATCGCGTACCGCTCCAGGCCGAGCAGCGTGCCACCGTCCGGCGCCTCGCCGGCGATGACCGTGCCGGCGTCGCAGGCGGCGGCGACCGCCGCGGCCGGATCGGCGACGCCGACCGCGTCGAGAGCCGCGACGACCATGGTCGCCGGCTGCACGGTGTGGCCGTCCCGGGCAGCCCGGGCCAGCGTGTGCGCGACCAGTGCCCGGCCGCGCCGGGGGTCGTCCCGGCGCACCCCGGGGATCGCCGCGATGGCCACCCGGTCGGCGTCGGCGACCCGCACCTCCGGCAGGTCCAGCAGCCGCCACGGGTCCTCCCGGATCAGCCGGGCGGCGCCATCCCCGAACACATCCACCGCCCGGCCGGCCACCCTGGCCGGCAGGCCGGGCGGGACCACCAGCCGGGCGACCTGGTACGCCGGCGCCGCGCCGATCCAGGACGACAGCAACCGGCCGGCCCGGACGGTGCCCACCTTCGGCAGCGTGGCCAGCCGGTCGGCGGTCACGTCGTCCGGCCCGTCGATGCCCGCCGCCGGCAGCGCCTCGGCCAGCGTCCGGCCGAGCCCGGGCCACAGCCCGGCCGCGCAGAACGCGACGAACACCGGGTCGGGCTGCGACATGGGTGGAAACATTACCGACGCCGCCGGCAGCCCGGCGCCGAGGAGGACGGTCAGCGCTCGGGATAGCCGACCGGCGGGGCGGACACGTCGTCGAGCGCCTCCCGGATCTCGGCCGGCAGGGTGACCGCGTCGGCGGCGAGCGAGCCGGACAGCTGGCCGACCGTCCGCGCGCCGACGATCGGTGCCACCACGCCCGGCCGGTCCCGTACCCAGGCCAGCGCGACGGCCAAGGGCGAGGTGCCCAGCCCGTCGGCGGCGATGGCGACCGCCTCCACGATCCGGGCCGTCTCGTCGGTGAGGTGGCGGCCGACAAAGTCGCGCAGGTGCGGTGACGCGGCCCGGGAGTCCGACGGCGTGCCGTGCCGGTACTTGCCGGTGAGCACGCCCCGGCCGAGCGGCGACCAGGCCAGCACGCCGACGCCGAGCGCGGCGCAGGCTGGCAGCACCTCGCGCTCCACGCCGCGCTCGAGCAGGGAGTACTCGACCTGGGTGGAGACCAGCGGCGCCCGGCCCGGCCAGGCCGACTGCCAGGTCGCCGCCGCCGCGGTCTGCCAACCGGCCATGTTGGACACTCCGACGTACCGGGCCCGGCCGGAGGCGACCGCTGCGTCGAGCGCCGCCAGAGTCTCGGCCATCGGCACGGCCGGCTCCCAGGAGTGCAGCTGCCACAGGTCGACGTGGTCGGTGCCGAGCCGCTGCAGCGTCGTGTCCAATGCGGACAGCAGGTGGCCGCGGGAGGCGCCCCGGCCCATCGGTCCCGGGCCGGTCCGCCCGCCCACCTTCGCCGCGAGCACCACCTCGGCGCGCGGCACCACGTCGCGCAGCAGCCGGCCGAGCACCAGCTCGGTCGGCTCGCAGGCGTAGCTCGGCGCGACGTCCACCAGCGTCCCGCCGGCGTCGCGGAACGCGGTCAGCTGGGCGGCGCAGTCGTCCGGGTCGGTGTCCCGGCCCCAGGTCACCGTCCCCAGGCCGAGCCGGGAGACCACCAGGCCGCTGCGGCCCACGGCACGCTGCTCCATGGCGGGAAACTACCCACGCGCGGGCCACCACCCGGCGCGCAACGCCGCGCGGCCAGGCCCTACTGTGCTGGGCCATGCGGCTGGGACTGAACCTCGGCTACTGGGGCGCCGGCAACGACGCGGCCAACCTCGCGCTCGCCCGCGAGGCCGACCGCCTGGGCTACGCGGTGACCTGGGCCGCCGAGGCATGGGGGTCCGACGTCGTGTCCGTGCTGGCCTGGGTCGCCGCCCAGACCGAGCGCATCGACATCGGCAGCGCGATCATGCAGATCCCGGCCCGCACGCCGGCGATGACCGCGATGACCGCGGCCACCCTGGACACGCTGTCCGGGGGGCGGTTCCGCCTCGGCCTCGGCGTGTCCGGTCCGCAGGTGTCCGAGGGCTGGCACGGCGTGCGGTTCGACAAGCCGCTCGCGCGCACCCGGGAGTACGTCGAGATCGTGCGCCGCGCGATGCGCCGCGAGACGCTGCGGTTCGAGGGCGCGCACTACCGGCTGCCGCTGCCGGACGGGCCGGGCAAGCCGCTGAAGCTGATCGTGCATCCGGTCCGCGAACACGTACCGATCTACCTGGCCGCGGTCGGGCCGAAGAACCTCGAGCTGGCCGGCGAGATCGCGGACGGCTGGCTGGCGGTGTTCTTCGCCCCCGAGCACGCGGCCGAGCCGCTGGCGGCCATCCGCAAGGGCCGCGAGCGGTCTGGCCGGACGCTGGACCGGTTCGACGTGGTGCCGACGGTCCCGGTCGTGCTCGGCGACGACGTGCAGGCCGCGGCCGACTCGGTGCGCGGGTATGCCGCGCTCTACATCGGCGGCATGGGCAGCCGGGAGCAGAACTTCTACAACGCGCTGGCCCGCCGAATGGGCTTCGACGAGGCGGCGGACCGGGTCCAGGACCTGTATCTGGCGAAGAACTACTCCGCCGCGGCGGCCGCCGTCCCGTTCGAGTTTGTCGACCGGACCGCGCTGCTCGGGCCGGTCGAGCGGATCGCTGACCGGATGCAGGCCTATGCCGAGGCCGGCGTGACCACGCTCACCGTGGCCCCCTACTCGGAGGGCCTGGACGCGCGCATCGGCATGCTCCGCACGGTCGTCGACGCCGCCGCCCGCGCCGGCGTATGACGGTCGTCCAGGCTGTCGTCCTCGGCATCGTCCAGGGTCTGACCGAGTTCCTGCCCATCTCCAGCACCGCGCACCTGCGGGTGGTGCCGGCGCTGGCCGGGTGGCCGGATCCGGGTGCGGCGTTCACCGCGGTGACCCAGCTCGGCACGATGCTCGCCGTCGTCGCCTACTTCCGGCGGGAGATCGTGCGGATCAGCCTCGCCTGGGTGCGCGGGTTGACCGACCGCCGGGCGCGCTCGAGCCTGGAGTACCGGATGGCCTGGTACGTGATCTTCGCCACCATCCCGATCGGCATCTTCGGCTACGTCTTCCGGGACCAGATCGAGACCGGCGCGCGCAACCTGTGGTTGATCGCCTCGACCCTGGTCGTGCTCGGCCTGGTGCTGTGGTGGGCGGACCGGGTCGGCCGTCGGGACCGAGGCGAGCAGCAGATCACCCTGCGGGACGGCCTGGTCGTCGGCCTGGCCCAGTCGGCGGCGCTCGTCCCCGGCGTGTCCCGGTCCGGGGCCACCATGACCGCCGGGCTGTTCCTCGGGCTGACCCGCGAAACCGCGGCCCGGTTCTCGTTCCTGCTCTCGGTGCCGGCCGTGGTCTTCTCGGGCCTGTTCGAGGCCCGGCACATCGGCGACCCCGGCGGCCCGCCGTTCGGGGCGACGCTGCTGGCGACCGTGCTCGCGTTCGTCGTCGGCTACGCCTCTATCGCCTGGCTGCTGCGGTACCTGGTCCGGCACAGCACCGTGATCTTCGTGGCGTACCGGGTCCTGCTCGGCGGCCTGCTGTTCGCGCTGCTCGCGACGGGAGTGCTGTCGGCCACCTGACCGGCGGCGGCTCTACAGTGGCGCCATGGTGGTGCCAGCCACGTGAGCACCGTCCTGCTCGTGCGGCACGGGTTGACTCCGCTGACCGGGCCGGTGCTCGCCGGACACACTCCTGGCGTCGGTCTGGACGAGCGCGGCCGGGCGCAGGCCGACGTGCTTGCCGCCCGGCTGCGTCCGGTGCCGCTGGCCGCGATCGTCACCAGCCCGCTGGAGCGGTGCGTGCAGACCGCCGCCGTCGTGGCCGCCGGCCGGGACGGCGTCGCCCCGGTGGTCGACGAGCGGCTCGTCGAGGTGCGCTACGGCGACTGGACCGGCCGAGCGCTGAAAGACCTCGCCCGCGATCCACTGTGGAAGGTGGTGCAGCAGCACCCGTCGGCGGCGGTCTTCCCCGGCCCGGCGGGAGAGGGGCTTGCCGACGTGCAGGCCCGGGCGGTGGCTGCGGTTCGAGACTGGGACGCCCGGCTCGGGGCGGACGCCACCTGGTTGGCCTGCAGCCACGGTGACGTGATCAAGGCGGTGCTGGCCGACGCCCTCGGCCTGCACCTGGACCTGTTCCAGCGGATCGTGGTCGAGACCTGCTCGGTGTCGGTCGTCCGCTACACCGCGACCCGCCCGTACGTGCTCCGGGTCAACGACACGGGCGGCGACCTGGCCGAGCTGCTCCCGCCGGCACGGCGGCGGCGACGTGCCCGCTCCGGTGACGCCGTCGTCGGCGGCGGCACGCCCGGCGGCTGAGCGCGTAGGCTGGGGACTCGATGTCACGTCAGGTCTACCTCTTCGACCGCCCCCAGCGGTTCGTCGCCGGCACCGTCGGCGAGCCGGGCGAGCGGACGTTCTACCTGCAGGCCAGCGGCGCCGGGCAGACGGTGAGCGTGGCGCTGGAGAAGGTGCAGGTCTCGCTGCTGGCCGAGCGCCTGGAGGAGCTGCTCACCGAGGTCCAGCGGCGGCTCGGGCTCGATCTGCCGGCCGAGCCGGAGCCGGAGGACCTCGAGCCGCTGGACACCCCTATCGAGGAGGAGTTCCGGGTCGGCGCGATGGGGCTGGCCTGGGACGGCGACGCCCAGCTCGTGGTCGTGGAGGCGCAGGCAGCCGGCGACGAGCCGGCCGATGAGTCGACGATCCTGGAGGACGTCGAGGACGGACCGGACGTGCTGCGGGTACGGATCACCGCGACCGAGGCGCTGGCGTTCGTCTCGCGCGCCCGCCGGGTCGTCTCGGCCGGCCGGCCGCCCTGCCCGCTGTGTGGCCTGCCGCTGGACCCAGACGGGCACATCTGCCCGCGGCAGAACGGCTACCGCCGCGGCAGCGCCGCCTGACCCGACCGGGTCAACCCGCCTCCGAGGAGTGCCCGGGGAAGAAGTGCGCGGTCGGGTCGATGGCCACTGTCGCGCTGCACACCGCTGTGGCGACCTCGCCGAAGCCGGTCGCGATCAGCCGCAGCTTGCCCGGGTAGTCGGTGATGTCGCCGGCGGCGAAGACCCGCGGCAGGTTGGTCGCCATCCGGCTGTCGACCGGAATCTGCTTCTTCTCGACCCGCAGCCCCCACTCCTCGAGCGGGCCGAGGTCCGCGGTGAAGCCCAGCGCGGCGATCACGGTCTGCGCCGGTAGCACCCGTGCCTCGCCGGTCTTGGTGTGCTCGATCTCCACCTCGTTGATCCAGTCGTCGCCGCGCAGCTTCTGCACCTCGGTGAACGTCAGGATCGGCACGCCGAGCTCGGTCACCTGGCGGATCGTGTGCTGGTGCGCCCGGAACCGGTCGCGACGGTGCACCAGGGTGACCGAGCGTGCCAGCGGTGCCAGGTTCAGCGCCCAGTCGAAGGCGGAGTCGCCGCCGCCGACGATCACCACGTCCCGGTCGGCGTGCTCGTCCAGGCTGCGCACGAAGTAGGTCAGCCCGCGGCCGAGCCACCCGTCGCCGGCCGGCAGCGGGCGCGGGCTGAACGTGCCGATGCCGGCCGTGAGGATGATCGCCTTGCAGCCGATCTCGGTGCCCGCCTGGGTGCGGACGACGAGCGTCTCCGGGTCCGGCCGGTCCAGGGTCTGGGCCCGCTCGCCGAGCACGTACCGCGGCTCGAACTGGGCCGCCTGCTCCACCAACCGCTCGACCAGGTCGCGCCCGCGCACCTCGGGAAAGCCGGCCACATCGAAGATCATCTTCTCCGGGTAGAGCGCGGTGACCTGCCCGCCCGGCTCCGGCAGCGAGTCGACCAGGGCCGTGGTCAGGCCGCGGAAGCCGGCGTAGTACGCGCCGAACAGGCCGGCCGGCCCGGCACCGACGATCAACAGATCCACCGCGAGCACAGACCCAGATCATCACATCCGCGACGGGCACGCCAGCACCGCACCGGTGTCCGGTCTTGCACACTAGAGAGGTGACCGAGGCGCACTCGCAGCCGCCGGCGGAAACACCGCCGCCGGTCGAGCCGGCCGCGGCTCTGGCGCTGCTCGCTGGCGGCAGCCTGGAGATCGCCGGGCGGCTCGTCGACGCGAGCAACGCCACCCTGTATTGCACGGTCGCCCTCGACGGGCTCGAGGCCACCTGCGTGTACAAGCCGGTGCGCGGCGAGCGCCCGCTGTGGGACTTCCCGGACGGCACGCTGGCCGCCCGGGAGGTCGCCGCCTACGCCGTGTCGGAGGCCCTGGGCTGGAACGTGGTGCCGCCGACCGTCCTGCGGGACGGGCCGCTCGGCGAGGGCATGGTGCAGCTGTGGATCGACGGGGACGAGACGGTCGACCTCGTCGGGCTGGTCGGTGCCGATCTGCCGCCGCTGCGCCGGATGGCGGTCTTCGACGTGGTCGTGAACAACGCCGACCGCAAGGGCGGGCACCTGATCCCGATGCCGGACGGGCACGTGTACGGCGTGGACCACGGCGTGTGCTTTCACGCCGACGAGAAGCTGCGCACCGTGCTCTGGCAGTGGGCCGGCGAGCGGCTGACCGGGCACACCACCGACGAGCTGGCCGCGTTGCGCGCCGAGCTGGACGGGTCGCTCGGCGAGCAGCTGCGCCCGCTGCTGACCGGCCGCGAGGTCACAGCCGTCCGACGCCGGATCGACCGGTTGCTGCGGACCGGCCGGTACCCCGAGCCGTCCAGGGACTGGCCGTCGGTGCCCTGGCCGCCGTTCTGACCGCGGCCCGCTGTCGTTCCGGGACCGTGCGGGGTCGCTCTGTAGTGTGACGAGCATGCGGTCCTGGCCCCGCCCGGAGATCCCGCGCCTGCCCGGCGCCGGCCGGCCGCTGCGGCTCCGTGACACCGCCACCGGCGAGGTGCGGCCGACCGCGCCGGGCGCGACCGCCGGCATGTACGTCTGCGGCATCACCCCGTACGACGCGACCCACCTCGGCCATGCCGCCACCTACATCGCGTTCGACCTGGTGCACCGGGTCTGGCTCGATGCCGGCCACGACGTCCGGTACGTGCAGAACGTCACGGATGTGGACGACCCGCTGCTGGAGCGCGCGACGCGTGACGGCGAGGAGTGGACCGCGCTGGCCGCCCGGGAGATCGAGCTGTTCCGGGCCGACATGGCGGCGCTGCGGGTGCTGCCGCCGGAGCACTACGTCGGCGCGGTCGAGGCGATCGGCGAGATCGTGCCGCTGATCCAGCGGCTGATCGCGGCCGGCGCGGCGTACGCCGTGGACGAGGACGTGTACTTCTCCGTCGACGCCGCGCCCCGGTTCGGCTACGTGTCCGGGCTGGACTCGCCGGCGATGGCCACCCTGTTCGCCGAGTCCGGCGGCGACCCGGACCGGCCGGGCAAGAAGAACCCGCTGGACCCGGTGCTGTGGCGGGCGCGACGGGCCGGCGAGCCGTCCTGGGA
>JBKOXW010000202.1:0-2432 GCA_046744115.1 Actinomycetota bacterium
GCCCAGTGCAGGTCCTCCACGGCCAGCATGGCCGGGCCGCCGCCGGCGACCGCGCGCTCGACCCGGTCCACGGCCGCCTCGACCGCGAGGAACGTCGCGTCCGACGCACCGCCGGCCATCGGACCGGCGGGCGGCAGCCAGCCGTCGGCGGGCACGGCCGGCACGTCCCCGGTCCCCACCTCCGACCCGGCTCCGGTCGCGGGCAGCGGGCCGAGCGCGTCCACGACGGCCCGCAGCGGGCGGTGCCGCTCCTGCTCGTCGGCGGCTCCGTACCAGGTACGGGCGCCATGCACAGCGGCGTGGTCGAGCAGGTCGGCCAGCAGCCGACTCTTGCCGATCCCTGCCTCCCCCTCGATCACCACGAGCTGCATGCCGCCGCCGCCGGCCTCGGCGAGCGCGGCGCGCAGCTGCTCGCGCTCACGCTCGCGGCCCACCAGCGCGAGGCGGGTCGACGTCGCGGACACGGCCGGACGATATCCCGGACATGTCCCCTCCGGCGGGCTTCTGGGGCAACGGAAATACCGCACCTCAGGGATGTTCGGCGGGCCGGTCACCGGCAGGGTGGGTGGTGGAGTCGGGCCGGACTGTCGAGACGGACTGCCGAACGCGGGCAGCGCGGTCGGGGACGACACTCCACGCTCGCGGGACCGGGCTGCCGGGGGGCTGCCGGTCATCGGGTTGGGGGGCGAGCGAGGAGAACAGTGGCGGCGGGACGGCGGTCCGTCCCGCCGCCATTGCCACGTGTCAAGGGCCATAGCCCGGCGGGTGCCGGGCGCCTACTTCGCGACCTCGGTGGCGCGGGACTCGCGCACCACGGTGACCCGGATCTGGCCCGGGTAGGTCAGCTCGTCCTCGATCTGCTTCGCGACCTCGCGGGCGAGCATCTGGGCGGCGAGGTCGTCGACCTGCTCGGGCTGCACCATGACCCGCACCTCGCGACCGGCCTGCATGGCGAATACCCGATCCACGCCCCGCTTGCTGGTCGCGATCTCCTCGATCCGCTCCAGCCGCTTGATGTAGGACTCGAGGCTCTCCCGGCGCGCTCCGGGCCGTCCGCCCGAGCACGCGTCGGCCGCCTGGGTCAGCACCGCCGCGATCGTCCGCGGCGGCACCTCGTTGTGGTGGGCCTCGATCGCGTGCACGACCTCGTCGCTCTCCCCGTATTTGCGGGCCAGGTCCGCGCCGATCAGCGCGTGGCTGCCCTCCACCTCGTGGGTCAGCGCCTTGCCGATGTCGTGCAGGAACGCGCCGCGCTTGATGATGGCGGGCTCCAGCCCCAGCTCGGCGGCCATGATCGCGGCGATGTGGGCCGTCTCGACCAGGTGCTTGAGCACGTTCTGGCCGTACGACGTGCGGTAGCGGAGCCGGCCGAGGATCGTCACCAGCTCGGGGTGCACGTCGGCGACGTCGACCTCGACGAGCGCGTCCTCGCCCGCCTTCACGCAGAGCTCCTCGACCTCGGTCTTGCTGCGCTCGTGCACCTCCTCGATCCGGTGCGGATGGATGCGCCCGTCCAGCACCAGCTTCTCCAGGGTCAGCCGGCCGATCTCGCGCCGGACCGGGTCGAAGCACGACAGCAGCACCGCCTCGGGGGTGTCGTCGATGATGAGGTTCACCCCGGTGACGGACTCGTACGCGCGGATGTTGCGGCCTTCCCGCCCGATGATCCGGCCCTTCATCTCGTCGCTCGGCAGGTGCAGCACGCTGACCACGCTCTCCGCGGTCTGCTCGCTGGCCACCCGCTGGATCGCGTCGACCACGACTCGCCGGGCCCGCTGCTCGCCCTCCTCCCGAGCCTCCGCCTCGATGTCGCGCACGATGAGCGACGCCTCCCGGCGGGACCGTTCCTCGACCGCGCGCAGCAACTCGGCCTTGGCGTCGGCGGCGGTCAGTCTGGCGAGGCGCTCGAGCTCGCGCTCGTGCTCGCCGGCGCGCGCGGCGAGCTCGCTCTCCCGGGTGGCCAGCGCGCGCTCGGCCTCGGCGAGCTCCCGATCGCGCTGCTCGACCCGCCGCGCCGCGGCGTCGAGGCGCTCCTCGCGCTCGGCCAGCCGGCCATCCCGGCGCTCGACATCGAGCTTGAGCAGCCGCGCGCCCTCGGCGATCTCGTCGGCTTCCTGCTCGGCCCGCCGGCGCGCCTCGAGAAGGGTCCTCGACGCCTCCAGCTCCGCCTGCTGGCGAGTGTTCTCCGCTTCCGCCTGGGACGCGCCGCGCAGCGTGTCCACCTCGGTGGCGGCGGCCCGGCGCACGGACGCCGCGTCGGCCTCGGCCAGCCGCCGGGTCACCGCGGCGATCGTCTCGGCCTCGGTCTTGATCGCGGCGGCGGCCTGGACGGCCTGCAGGCGGAGCGCGGACATCTCGGCCTGCACCGCGGTGCGGGCCTGCTCGTCGGCCGCCGCGCCGTCTCCGCTCCCGCCCGTGGCCGCGTAGCGGCC
>JBKOXW010000070.1:0-6326 GCA_046744115.1 Actinomycetota bacterium
CCGGGTCGGCGACGAGCCGGCCGAGGTCCCCGCGGCGGGCCGAGTCGCCGACCTGCGCGCGGTCGCCGTCGAGCCGGCCGACCCGCCCTGGCGACTCGCACCGGACCGAGGCGCGGACGCCCGCGTGGTCGCCCGCTTGCCGGCCGGCCGCGTCGTCGCCGTCGCCGGCTGCTTCCGGGCGGCCTTCGCCGTCGTGGCCGTGGCGGCACCCCTGCCGGCTGACTTAGCAGCGCCAGCCTTGCCCGCCTGGGCTGTCGACGCCTTGGCCCGCGACGGCTTGGCCGCCTTCGTGCTGGTGGCCTTCTTCGCCGGCGCCTTCGCCGCGGGCTTCGCCGGCGCCTTCGCGGCGGACTTCGCCGGCGCCTTGGCGGGCGCCTTCGCGGGGGCCTTCGCGCGCGCCTTGGCCGGTGCCTTCGACCCGGTCGCGCCCGCGCTTCGCGGTCCGGTCTGCGACGCGGACTTGGCGGATCCCGACTTGGCCGGCGACGTGCCCGCGGACCGGCCGGGCGCCTTCGCCGGCGGCCTCGTCGTCGCCTGGCTCGCGGCCCGGGCGGTGGCCCTCGTCGCCGCCTTGCCCCCCGACGCCGACGCCGGGATCGCTGTGTCCTTCGCCACGTTCCGCACCACCTTCGACGACCCACGGACGGACGGCCGCCGTGATCACCAAGATCACGAGTGAGCGCACAGGATACGTTCCGCCGGGCCCTCCGACAACGTGGCGCGGCCGATGCATCACTCTGCGTCAGCCGGTCGGACTGTCGGTGACCCGCGTCCGCCATCAGCCGTCCGCCCGCGGTTCGCCCGCCTCGCCGAGCCACCGGGCCAGCCGCCCGGCCCGGCTGACCGCCCGGAGCCGGCGCTCGACCTCGGTGCGGGACTGGCTGGTGGCGACCACGAGCAGCTGGTCCCCCCGGAGCAGCCGGGTGTCGGGTCCGGGCACGAAGCCGCGGCCGTCGCGGACCACCAGGGAGAGCACCGCGCCCTCGGGCAGCCGCAGCTCGTTGACGTACACCCCGTGCAGCCGGGACCCCTCGGCCACCCGCACCTGCAGCAGGTCGGCGCGCACGTCCTCCAGCGGCGCCGCCTCGACCTCGAGCTCGAGCGGCTCGGTCGGTGCGCTGACCCGGAGCCGCTCGGCCAGCCAGGCCAGCGGGGTCGCCTGTACCAGCACGAACACCACGACGAGCACGAAGACAATGTCGAAGATTCGGCCTGCGCCAGCGATCCCGGCGGTCACGGGGATGGTGGCGAGCACGATCGGCACCGCGCCGCGCAGTCCGGCCCACGACACGAAGACCTGCTCCCGCCACGGCATCCGGAACCAGACGGTCGACACCAGCACCGACAGCGGCCGGGCGACCAGGAGCAGTGCGGCGCCGACGGCCAGCGCCGGGAGCACCGCCGAGGGCAGCCGGCTGGGGCTGACCAGCAGGCCGAGCAGCACGAACAGCCCGATCTGGGCCAGCCAGGCCATGCCCTCGACGAACCCCAGCGTCGCCCGCCGGTGCGGGAGCCGGCTGTTGCCGAGCACGATGCCGGCGGCGTACGCGGCCACGAACCCGGAGGCGTGCGCCAGCGCCGCGACAGCGAACGCGAGCACGATGCACGCCATCGTCGCCAGCGGGTACAGCCCGGCGGCCGGCAGCGCGCTGCGCCGCAGCACGACCGCCGCCAGCCAGCCCACGGCGATCCCGACCGCGCCACCGGCGGCCAGCTCGTAGGCGACCAGCACGACGTCCGCCGCCGGCGCGCTCAGCTCGGACGTGGCCAGCACGGTCACCGCGATCACCGAGGGCGGGTCGTTGAAGCCGGACTCCATCTCCAGCACGGCGGCCAGCCGCGGCCGCAGCCGCATCCGTCGCAGGGTCGCGAACGTCGCGGCGACGTCGGTGGCGGACACCATCGCGCCCAGCAGCAGCCCGGTCCGCCAGTCGACGTCGAGCACCAGAACCCCGGCCGCCGCGGTGACCCCGATGCTCACCGCCAGGCCGACGGTGGCCAGCACGGCCGCCACGGGCACCGACCGGCGCACGGCGGACCACCGGGTGGTCAGCCCGCCCTCGGCCAGGATGACCACCAGTGCGGTGAGGCCGAGGGTCTGGGTCAGCGCCGCGTCGTCGAACCGGACGCCCAGGCCCGCCTCGCCGATGGCCATCCCGATGCCCAGGTAGAGCAGCAGGCTCGGCAGGCCGACCCGGGTCGACACGCGGACCGCGAGCACCCCGAGCAGCACGACGACCGCCCCGGCGAGGAGGGCGACCTCCAGCGGGACGCCGGCCAGCTCGGCGGCGTCGGCCGCCAGCGCACCGTCGGCCGGGCCGGCGCCGGGCAGGGCGTCCCGGGTCAACACCGGCAGATCATCGCGGCGCGTCGCGGTCCCCGTCGAGCAGGCCGGCGCCAGGCCGGTTAACCGGTGCGGACATTCCGGGGCACGCCGCTACCATCGACGGCGACAGGCGTTGATGGGGACGAGTAGCGCCGGACCCAGCCCGCAGCGACCCGGGGACGGTGGAAGCCCGGGGTCTGGCCGGCGCGAAGATCACCCCGGAGCCCCGGAAGAACGGGTCGGCAGCGACCCCAGTAGACCCGGCGACGCACGGCAACGAAGCGGGGCATCGGCACCGGTGCCCAAGGAGGGTGGTACCGCGGCGGTCCCAGCCGGGCCCGTCGTCCCTCCATCGGAGTACCGATATCGCCGATGGAGGAGCAGGTGAGGATCACCCCGCTGCCCACGCACGTCGACCTCCCCGCGCTGGAGCGCGACGTCCTGCAGCGCTGGCGGGACCGCAAGGTGTTCGAGCGCAGCCTGGAGCGGACCGCCGGTGGGCCGCTGTGGGTCTTCTACGAGGGCCCGCCGACCGCGAACGGCACGCCCGGCACCCACCACGTCGAGGCGCGGGTGTTCAAGGACGTCTTCCCGCGGTACCGGACGATGAAGGGCTACCACGTGCCGCGCCGGGCCGGCTGGGACTGCCACGGCCTGCCGGTGGAGATCGCGGTGGAGAAGGAGCTCGGCTTCTCCGGCAAGCAGGACATCGAGCGGTACGGCATCGCCGAGTTCAACGCCCGCTGCCGGGAGTCGGTCGAGCGGCACGTGGACGAGTTCGAGCAGATGACCGAGCGGATGGGCTACTGGGTCGACATGACCGAGGCCTACTGGACCATGAACCCGGACTACGTGCAGAGCGTGTGGTGGTCGCTCAAGGTCATCTGGGAGAAGGGCCTGCTGGTCGAGGACCACCGGGTCACCCCGTACTGCCCGCGGTGCGGCACCGGGCTGTCCGACCACGAGGTCGCGCAGGGCTACGAGTCGGTGGTCGACCCGTCCGTGTACGTGCGCTTCCCGCTGACCGGCGGCCCGGCCGCCGAGTACGGCGCCGACCTGCTGGTGTGGACGACGACGCCGTGGACGCTCGTGTCGAACACCGCGGTCGCCGTGCACCCCGACGTCGAGTATGTGGTCGCGCGGAGTCCACGGGGGACGTTCGTGGTCGCGGCGTCGCTGGCCGAGCGGGCGCTGGGCGCCGATCCCGCGCCGGAGGTGCTGGCCCGCTTCCCGGGCCGGGAGCTGGAGCACTCGACCTACACCCGCCCGTTCGACCTGGTCGACATCCCTGGCGCGCACTACGTGATCCTGGCCGACTACGTGACCACGGAGGACGGCTCGGGCCTGGTGCACCAGGCACCCGCGTTCGGCGCCGACGACCTTGCCGCGATCCGCGAGTACGGCATGCCGGTGGTCAACCCGATCGAGCCGGACGGCCACTTCCGCGCGGACGTCCCGCTCGTCGGCGGGATGTTCTTCAAGGCCGCCGACGCCACCCTGGTCGCCGACCTGCGCGAGCGGGGGCTGCTGGTGCGCGAGGAGCCGTACGAGCATACGTACCCGCACTGCTGGCGCTGCCATACCCCGCTGATGTACTACGCGCTGCCGTCCTGGTACATCCGCACCACCGCGATCCGGGACGCGCTGCTGCGCGAGAACGAGCGCACCACCTGGTACCCGGAGCACGTCAAGCACGGCCGGTACGGCGACTGGCTGGACAACAACGTGGACTGGGCGCTCTCCCGGGACCGGTACTGGGGCACGCCGCTGCCGATCTGGCGCTGCCCGGACGGCCACGACACGTGTGTCGGCTCGCTGGCCGAGCTGTCCGGGCTGGCCGGCCGCGATCTGTCCACCTTGGACCCGCACCGGCCCCATGTGGACGAGGTCACGCTGGCGTGCCCGACCTGCGGGGCGCAGGCGCGGCGGGTGCCGCAGGTCATCGACGCCTGGTACGACTCGGGGTCCATGCCGTTCGCGCAGTGGGGGGCTCCGCACCGCAACCGCGAGGAGTTCGAGGCCGCGTACCCCGCGCAGTACATCTGCGAGGCGATCGACCAGACCCGCGGCTGGTTCTACACGCTGATGGCGGTCGGCACGCTCGTCTTCGACCGGTCCTCGTACGAGACCGTGCTCTGCCTCGGCCTCATCCTGGCCGACGACGGCCGGAAGATGAGCAAGCACCTGGGCAACATCCTGGAACCGATGCCGCTGATGGACCGGCACGGCGCGGACGCGGTGCGCTGGTTCATGCTGTGCAGCGGCTCGCCGTGGTCGTCGCGCCGGATCGGCCACGCGGTGCTCGAGGAGATCGTCCGCAAGGTGCTGCTGACGTACTGGAACACCGCGGCCTTCCTCACCCTGTACGCCAGCGCGTCCCGCTGGTCGCCGGCCGACCCCGCGCCCGTCGTGCCGGACCGGCCGCTGCTGGACCGCTGGGCGGTGTCCGAGCTGCACCGCACGGTGGGCGAGGTGGACGCGGCGCTGGCGGACTTCGACTCGACCCGGGCCGGCCGCCGGCTGTCGACGTTCATCGACGACCTGTCCAACTGGTACGTCCGGCGCTCCCGCCGGCGGTTCTGGGCCGGCGACCCGGCGGCGCTGGCCACCCTGCACGAGTGCCTTGAGGTGCTCACCCGGCTGATGGCGCCGTTCACGCCGTTCGTCACCGAGGCAGTGCACGAGGCGATCGTCATGCCGGCCTCGCCCGACCTGCCGGACTCGGTGCACCTGCGGGACTGGCCGAGGGTGGATGCCGGCCTCGTCGACGAAGCGCTGTCCGCGCAGATGGCGCTGGTCCGGCGGCTGGCCGAGCTCGGTCGGGCGGCCCGGACGCAGTCCCGGGTCCGGATCCGGCAGCCGCTGGGCCGGGCGCTGGTCGGCGCCGCCGGCTGGGACGCTGTCCCGGCCGAGCTGCGGGACCTGCTGGCCGACGAGCTCAACGTCGCCTCGGTCGGGCGGCTGGCCGACGAGGGCGACCTCGTCGACGTGACCGCGAAGCCGCAGTTCCGGGCGCTCGGCCGCCGGTTCGGCTCGCGCACCGGGCAGGTCGCCGGCGCGCTGACGGCCGCGGATGCGCGGGGGTTGGCTCGTGCGCTGCGCGAGGCCGGTCGGGCGTCCGTCGAGGTCGACGGCGAGCCGGTCGAGCTCACCGCGGACGAGGTGGTGATCACCGAGATCCCGCGGTCCGGCTGGGCGGTGGCCAGCGAGGGCGGCGAGTCGCTGGCGCTGGACCTCACCATCACGCCGGAGCTTCGGCGGGCCGGGCTGGCCCGGGAGGCGGTGCGGCTCGTGCAGGAGGCGCGCAAGGCGAGCGGGCTGGACGTGTCCGACCGGATCGCGCTGTGGTGGACCGCGTCCTCGGACGAGCTCGCCGCGGCGCTGGCCGAGCACGCCGACATGGTCGCCGGCGAGGTGCTCGCCGCGTCGTTCGTGCACGGCGAGCCGTCCGGGGAGGACGCGGACCTGCCGTGGCACGGAGATACCGAGCTGGGCTTGCGGTTCGCCCTCCGGCGCGCGTGAGCCGGGCCGGCTGCCGGCCAGGTTTGTACCAAGAACTGGGGTGATGGCCCCAGAACTTGCTACGAACCCTAGGCACGCCGGGCTCGGGCCCGCGCGAGCAGGGTCGAGTCGGGCCGGCAGATCGCGCACGGGGTGAATCCGCTGCGGCGGGCGGTGGACAGCGGCAGCGCGACCGTGTCCTTGCCGGCCAAGTGCGGGCAGTCCGGGAGGTGGTAGCGCGGCCGGCCGTCGACGACGAGCACCGCGTCGTCGAGCTGGGCGGCGCGCAGCGCGTCGGACATCGGCACGTCCTCCACCGGCGGCTCATCCGGCGGATCCTGGAACGCCGCCTCCGCCGCCTCGCTCGGCGTCCCCGCGGACGCACCCTCGGCCGCCGCGCCGGCGGGTGGGCCGCCCGACGGCACCGTCGCCCCCGGCGCAGCAGTCGCTCCGGGCGCACCGGGCGCTCCAGGCGCTGTCTCTTATACACATCTCCGAG
>JBKOXW010000045.1:0-4393 GCA_046744115.1 Actinomycetota bacterium
AGCACCGTCGGCACGAGCCGGCGGTCCGCCCACGGGTGGTCGGGCGTGATGCTCGGTCGGTAGAGGGTGAGCGCGGTCGACCCGAGCAGCATCGGCAGCACGAGCATCCACCGGTCCGCGCGCGTGCCCCGCCCGCCGCGCAGCGCCCGCCAGACCAGCACGGCGGCCGCGGCGCCGGCGAGCGCGACCGCGGGCCAGCCGACGTACCAGCTCACCCAGCGCAGGGTCTGCTCGGCGTAGCTGCGTGAACCGTCCACGGGCAGTCCCTGCGCCCGCTGAAGCCCGGCGATGTACGCGTCGCTGAGCTGCCCGTGGGGCTGCTTCGCCGCACCCAGCCACGGCCGCGCGGCCAGGTAGGCGGCGGCGACCACGACCGCGCCTGCGCCGATCCACGCCGAGGCGGCGCGGACCCGGTCCCACCGCCCGCCGGCCGCCATCCGCCGACGAAGCGCCCGGACTCCCAGCGCCCCGGCGGCGGTCGCCGCGGCCAGCAGCGCGCCACCGGCGAGCAGCGGACGCAGGTGCTGGGTCAGATCGCGAACGTACGGTTCGGCCTGCACGGCGCCATCGACGGCCGCGTACCCGGCGCCCACCACGGCACCGGCGGCCAGCGGCAGCCACTCCAGGCGGCGCCGCAGCGCGAGCCAGCCGACGACGGGAACCAGCAGGATCACCTCCCGTACGGCGTCGATGCGGACGAGCACGCCGAGGCCGAACCCGAGGCCGGCGATCCCGGCGAGCCACCAGCCAATCCGGCCGCCGGTCGCGATCGCGTCGAGCAGCAGGCACAGCCCGCCCGCGATGAGCAGCAGCGCCAGCGGTTCGCTGAGCGTGGTACGGCCGGCGAGCAGGACCGGCAGGCAGAGCCCGAGGGCGAGCGCCGCGACCGGCGCCCACCGCGCACCCACCAGCCGGGCGGTCAGGCCGGCGAACGCGAGCAGGGCGAGCGCCGTGTACAGCGCCGGCGCGACGAGGATGCCGCCGACCCCGGCCAGCCAGCCGGCCGGCTGGTAGGCCATCGCTGCGCCGGACATGAACTGGGGGACGAGCGCGTCGCCGGCGGTGTAGAAGCCGGGGCTCGCCGCGGTCATCGCCGCGCTCGCGCCGCCGGCCGCCTCCAGCTGCGCTGGGATGACGAGGCTGCCATGCTCGGCCAGCCACTGCGCGGCCAGCGCGTACACGCCGGGATCCCGCCGGACGACGACGTGCTCGGCACGGGTCGCCGCGGCGAGGCCGCCGAAGCCGGCGGCGACGGCGATCGTGGCGCCGACGCTGGCCCAGGAGGCGCCCGGCACCTCCGGCAGCCCGCGGGCCACCAGAACGAGCAGCAGCGCGATCGCGGGCACGCCGAGGAGCAGGGCGGGCACTGGGTGCGAGGCACCGGCGATCACTAGCGGGTACGTCGCCGCGAGCCACCCGACGAGCACCACGGCCGGCCCGACCCCGGCCCAGGCCAGCACCGCGCCCGGCCGAACCAGTCCAGACCCTCGGGCACCTGGGGTGCGGCTCGGCTCGGCTGGCTTGTCCGGTGCTGCGGGAGCGGGCGCGAGAGCGCCCGTCTGATCAACTCCCACGAACGGGAGCCTATGTGACAGACGCGACGCCGCCCGGAGGTGGGCCGCTCGCTAGGCTCCCGGCCGTGGACCTGTACGAGTACCAGGCTAAGGAGCTGTTCGCCCGGCACGGTGTCCCGGTGCTGCCCGGCGAGGTCGCCGAGACCGCCGCGCAGGCGCGCGCCGCGGCCGAGCGCATCGGCGGCACCGTGGTCGTCAAGGCCCAGGTGAAGACCGGCGGGCGGGGCAAGGCCGGTGGGGTGAAGCTCGCGGCGACGCCGGACGAGGCGGGCGCCCGGGCCGAGGACATCGTCGGTCTGGACATCAAGGGCCACACCGTGCGCCGGGTCCTGGTCACCGAGGCCAGCGACATCGCCGAGGAGTATTACGTTTCGTACCTCCTCGACCGCGCGAACCGCACGTTTCTGACGATGGCCTCCCGCGAGGGTGGCATGGACATCGAGGAGCTCGCGGTCGAGCGGCCCGAGGCGCTGGCCCGGGTCCCGATCGACCCGCTGGGCGGCGTCGACGAGGCGACGGCCGGCGCGATCGCCGACGCCGCCGGCTTCCCGGCCGAGCTGCGCGAGGCGATGGTGGCGATCCTGGTCGCGCTGTGGCGGGTCTTCATCGCCGAGGACGCCACGCTGGTGGAGGTCAATCCGCTGGTGCGCACCCCGGACGGCCGGCTGGTCGCGCTGGACGGCAAGGTCACCCTTGACGACAACGCGGACTTCCGGCACCCCGAGGTGTTCGCTGCGTTCGCCGATCGCGGTGCGATCGACCCGCTGGAGCGGCTGGCCATCGAGAAGGACCTCAACTACGTCAAGCTGGACGGGCAGGTCGGCATCATCGGCAACGGCGCCGGGCTGGTCATGTCCACCTTGGATGTCGTTGCGTACGCGGGGGAGAGGTACGGCGGGGTGCGGCCGGCGAACTTCCTGGACATCGGCGGCGGCGCCTCCGCCGAGATCATGGCGAACGGCCTGGAGATCATCCTGTCCGATCCGAGCGTGCGCAGCGTGTTCGTCAACGTGTTCGGCGGCATCACCGCCTGCGACGAGGTGGCGAACGGGATCGTGCAGGCGTTCCGGCTGCTGGACGGTCGCGGCGAGACGGTGACCCTGCCCCTGGTCGTGCGGCTGGACGGCAACAACGCCGACGAGGGCCGCCGCATCCTCACCGAGGCCGGCCTCACCGGAGTGGAGCAGGTGGAGACGATGGACGGCGCGGCCGACCGCGCCGCCGAGCTGGCCGCGGCGAAGTAGGAGGCGATCCGGCCGTGTCGATCTTTCTCGACGAGTCGTCCCGGGTGCTGGTGCAGGGCGTCACCGGGTCCGAGGGCACCAAGCACACCCGCCGGATGGTCGCCTCCGGCACCCGGATCGTGGCCGGCGTGACGCCGGGCAAGGCCGGCCAGGACGTCGACGGCATCCCGGTCTTCGGCACGGTCGCCGACGCGGTCGAGGCCACCGGCGCGGACGTGTCGGTCGTGTTCGTGCCGCCGCGATTCGCCAAGGCGGCGGTCATCGAGACCGTGGATGCCGGGGTGGAGCTTTGCGTGATCATCACCGAGGGCATCCCGGTGCACGACACCGCCGAGTTCTTCGCCTACGCGGCGCGCGACGGCGGTACCCGGCTCATCGGACCGAACTGCCCCGGACTGATCAGCCCTGGCAGGTCCAACGCCGGCATCATCCCCGCGGACATCACGAAGGCCGGGCGGATCGGGCTGGTCTCGAAGTCGGGCACGCTGACGTACCAGATGATGTACGAGCTGCGCGACATCGGCTTCTCCACCTGCGTCGGCATCGGCGGCGACCCGGTCATCGGCACGACGCACATCGACTGCCTGGCGGCGTTCAACGACGACCCGGATACCGACGCGGTGGTGATGATCGGCGAGATCGGCGGCGACGCGGAGGAGCGCGCGGCCGAGTTCATCGCCGCGAACGTGACCAAGCCCGTGGTCGGCTACGTGGCCGGCTTCACCGCCCCGGAGGGCAAGACGATGGGTCACGCCGGCGCGATCGTGTCCGGCTCGTCCGGTACCGCCGCGGCGAAGAAGGAGGCGCTGGAGGCGGCCGGCGTCCGGGTGGGCAAGACCCCGAGCGAGACCGCCCAGCTGATGCGCGAGGTCATGCAGGGTCGGCAGGGCCCTTCGTGATCCCCCGCGGTCGTCGAGCCGGCCGCTGGGCTGCGCGGTAGGGTATGCGCCGCCGATCGGGCGGATCTGTCGGAGCCCGGTAGGAGACGATGGCCGCGCGACGGCGCGGCCCTGGAGGAGATTCTGATGACCGGGTACGGAGTGCCCAGCCCAGCCGCGCCGAAGCCACGCCGCGCAGGCCGGGCGGCGCCGGTGTCGCTGTTCGACCTCGTCGCCGCCGGCCTCGGGCTGATCGCGTTCATAGTCGCCTTCCTGCCCTACTCGGGAGCCGTGATCGGGAACCAGACCCTGAAGGCGTGGGACCTGCCGGTGCCGACCGTCGCCACCGTCGCGCTGCTCGTCGCCGGCCTGCTCGCCGTCGCGCCGGCGCTGTCCACGCTCGGTTCCTCGGCTTCCTCGGCCGACGATGCCGGGCGTGAGCCGGGCCGGTCCGGAACATCGACCACGCCGCTCGTGCTGGCCTGCGTCGGCGCCCTGCTGATGGTCGTACACATCATCGTGGGCGGTCGCCTGCTCGGCGGCCGGGTAGACCGCGAGTACGCCACCTACCTCGGCCTCATCGTGGCCATCGCCGAGGCCGGCGTGCTGGTCTTCGCCTGGCTGCAGGCCAGCGGCGCGCTGGGGCGCGCGACGCCCCGACCCGCCGCCGCCGGCCCGGGCCAGCCGGGTGCCGCCC
>JBKOXW010000080.1:0-5680 GCA_046744115.1 Actinomycetota bacterium
CGTCGTTGACCGGGCCCATGTTGTCGCCCTCGCCGGACGCGCCGTCGTTGGCGACACCGTCCAGGCTCACGCTCACCGGCTCGAAGCGGGCCTCGTAGGACGCGGTGTCGTTGCCGGTACCGCCCTCGAAGAGGTCCCTGCCGTCGGGACCGGCTGCGGCGAGAGCGGTGTCGTTGCCGTTATTGCCGTACAGGAAGTCGTCACCCGGCCCGCCGGCGAGGGTGTCGGTGCCGCCGGCGCCGTGGAGGCTGTCGGTGCCGAAGCCGCCGAGGATGGTGTCGTTGGCGCTGCCACCGAAGATGACGTTGTTCGACGCGCTGCCGCTGAGATCGTTGCCGGCCGCGCCACCGACGATGTTCTCCACGTCTGTGTGGTTGTTGTCCCTCTCCCCGGCCGCTCCGTCGTCGGGGACGTTGTCCAGGCTGATGTCGAGCGGGACGGTGCGGCCGAAGTAGCGCGCGGTGTCGGTCCCGGTCCCGCCCGCGAAGCTGTCCGCGCCGTCCACGACCGTGTCGGCGACGATGGTGTCGTTGCCCTGCCCGCCGTTGAGCTCGTCGTTGCCCGCGCCGAGGCAGGCGACGTCGTTGCCGCCCCGGGCGGTTACCCGGTCGGTCCCGCCCAGGGTGGCGATGACGTCGGGCCCGTCGGTGCCCGTGATGGTATCCGGACCCGCCGTGCCCATGATCGTGACGGGCAGGCCGTTGCAGGTCACCTGCGCGTAAGCAGGCCCTGCTGGGACCGCCAGCGTTGCCGCGGCGAGCACCCCGGCTAGCCAGATCCTTCGCATGATCTCCCCCTTGTGTGTTGCTCGTGTGTGCCGCGGCTGTTGCGCGCGACGTGGTCCGTCCGCAGGGCGCGGAGCGGCCCGTGAGGAGGACTCTGCGCGGGGGCTCTGGGCAACTAATGGGGAAACGATGGGCAAGCAAGGCCACCGAACGACTCAGCGTCGACGGGACCACACTCGCCACCTTCTGAAGCCACACGGACTGGACCGCGGTCGAATGACCGGCGGCGAGCAAGGACACCGTGGCCCGATCCGCTGGTTTCTACGGGCTCCACGCGCCGGGCGCGTCCCGTATGGCGAGGGCGGCTTGGACGAGCGCGGCGTGGGTCAGGGTCTGCGGGAAGTTGCCGAGGTGGGCTCCGGTCGGGGGGTCCATCTCTTCGGCGTAGAGGCCGAGCGGGTTGGCGCGCTCGAGCAGCGCCTGGAACAGCTCGACTGCTTCCCGGCGTCTTCCGGTGTGGGCGAGGGCTTGGACGAGCCAGAATGAGCAGGGGAGGAATGCGCCTTCGGTGCCGGGTAGGCCATCGCGTCCGGGTGGGTAGCGGTACAGCAGGGGGCCGCCGGCGGACAGCTCCTCCCGGATGGCGTCGATCGTCCCCCGTACCCGCGGGGAGTCGATGTTCTCGATGCCTAGCAGCGGCAGGATGAGCAGCGCCGCGTCGAGGTCATCGGAGCCGTAGCTGCGGGTGTAGCTGGCCTTGGTCGGGTCGAAGCCTCGTGTCCGGACCTCGGCGGCGATGGCGTCCCGTGCGGTCTGCCACCGCCGACGTTGCCGGGCGGGCATGCGGTGGGTGTCGGCGATGCGCAGGGCACGGTCGAGGGCGAGCCAGCCCATCAGCTTGGAGTGCACGTGCTGGGCGGCGTCGCCGCGGATCTCCCAGATGCCGGCGTCGGGCTCGTGCCAGCGGCGGGCGACCAGGTCGGCGAAGCCGCGCATCGCCCGCCAGGTCTCGGAGTAGAGGCCGTGTCCGGCCCGCACGAGCACCCAGGCAGCGTCGACCACCCAGCCGTAGCCGTCGAGCTGGTGCTGGTCGGCTGCGCCGTTCCCGGTTCGCACCGGCATGCTGTTGGCGTACCCGGCCCAGCCGTGCAGCTCGCGCTCTCGCGGTGCGTGCCGACCGTCCAGGGTGAGCAGCACCGGCAGCCGGGGCCGCTCGAGCCTGCTGGCGTGCAGCAGCCAGGCGAGGAAACCGCGAGCCTCGTCGGGTTTGCCGACCCCGAGGAACGCGCCGATGCCGATGCTGGCGTCCCGGGGCCAGACGTAGCGGTAGTCCCAGTTCCGCACCCCGCCGGGATGCTCGGGCAGCGAGGTGGTGGGCGCGGCGACCGGGGCTCCCGAGGGTGAGTAGGTCAACAGCCGCAGCGTCAGCAGGCTGCGCACGGCGGCGTCCCGGAACGGCAGGGACTCGTCGATGTGCGCGGTCCAGGCCCGCCAGCGCGCTTCGTCCCCGGCGAGGAGATCCCAGGCCGCCGCCGGGTCGAGGTGAACGAGCGGTTCGCGGTGGGCCACGGCCAACACGAGGGTGACCGGCCGATCCGGGGTCACCGTGATCGAGGTGGGCCGACCCGGTTCGACGGTGAGTTCGGGGGTGCAGCCCAGTGACACCGCCAGCGAACCCCACTGGCACACCACGGCCCGGCGGCCGCGGCGGACCCGGGGCGGGCGGTGACGCTCCCCGAGTCGGGGGTCGAACTCGACGACGGCGTCGACGGCTCCGCCCTCGGCGGATAGGCGCCGCACGAGGAGCGTCGCGGGCAGCAGGCCCCCGGTCACCTCGGCCACCATCGCCTCGGTGAGGGTGAGCCGACGCTCACCCACCGCCCAGGTCGTCTCCAGCGTGGCGGTGTGCTGCCGGTAGCGGCGTTCGACGACCGTGGCTGCCCGGGCCGGCCCGGCCCGGAATGTTCCGGCTGGCGGGCCGCCGACGAGCCGGCCGAAGACGGGCTTCCCGTCGAAGCGAGGCACACAGAGCCAGTCGATCGCGCCGTCGCTCGAGACGAGCGCCGCGGTGCGGGTATCGCCGAGCAGCCCGTAGTCCCCAACCGGCGGTGGCGGCTGGGAGCGTGTAACACCCGGGCAGTCGGTGATGGCTTGTCCGGCGTGCTGGGGACGGCGCACGTCAGCGGGCCTGGAGGAGCAGTCCGAGAACGCCCCCGTAGACGAGGTGGGCGACGACCGCGACCGCGGGGGTTTGGATGCCGTAATTGAGAGCGAGAAGGCCAGGCGGCTCCAGCACGGCTCTGCTGGACGGGCCGGCCCGCTGCGACGCCATCCGCGGGTGGACGCCCGGGAGCACAGGTAGGAGCACCGTCATGGCGACGGCGACGTGGAGGACACCGAGCAGCCCTCCGAGCCACCAGCTGGCGCGGTGCAGCAGAGCGAACGTGGCCGCGTAGCCGAGCGCGAAGCCTTGACCGGCGGTGAGGTGGATGAAGAACCCGGCGACCCGGGCTCGGTCGGGGTCCGCGGTGAGGAGGGTGCCGAGCACGAGGGGAAGATCGAGGCGGGTGAGCCCGGCCAGTTGGGCGGCGATCATCACCGCGGTGAGGGTGGTGGTGGCGATCAGCCCGAACAGTGCCCATCCGGCCCAGTCCATCTCAGCGTCGGCTGAGCTGGTGGGCTTTGGCGGCGAGGCCGGCCAATATCTGCTGGAAGGACTGGTGGAAACCGGCGACGCCCTCGTTCTCCAGGGTCAGGCCGACGTCGTCCATGTCGACGCCGGCGGTGTCCAGTCGGCGCATCACCTCGGCCGCCTCCTGCACGCCGGTGTCGAGGGTGCGGGCGAGGCTGCCGTGGTCTTCGAAGGCGGCGATGGTGGGCTCGGGCAGGGTGTTGACGGTGTCGGGGCCGATGAGCTCGTCGACGTAGCGGGTGTCGGGATAGGTGGGGTTCTTGGTGGACGTCGAGGCCCACAGCGGCCGCTGCCGGTGCGCGCCCAGACCGGCGAGGCGTTGCCACCGTTCGCCGGAGAACCGTTGCTGGAACAGCCGGTAGGCGAGCTTGGCCTGGGCGATCGCGGCCCGGCCTCGCAACCCCAGCGCCTCGTCGGTGCCAATCGCCTCCAGCCGCCGATCGACCTCGGTGTCGACCCGGCTGACGAAGAACGAAGCGACGCTGTGGACCGTCGACGGGTTTCCGCCGTTGCCGGTGAACGTCTCGAGGCCGGCCTGGTAGGCCTCGATGACCTCGGCGTAGCGGGCCAGCGAGAAGATCAAGGTGATGTTGATGCTGCGGCCCTCGGCGGTCATCGCCCGGACGGCGGGGACTCCCTGAGGGGTCGCCGGAATCTTGACGAACAGGTTCGGCTCGTCGATCCGCTGGTGCAGCGCACGGGCGGCGACGATCGTGGCCCGGGTGTCGCGGGCCAGCTCGGGGGCGACCTCGACCGACACGAAGCCGTCGGTCCCGCCCGCGGTGTCGAACACCGGGCGCAGGACGGCGAGGGCGGCGGTGATGTCGGTGACGACCAGTTCCCAGTAGGCGTCGTCGACCGGGCAGCCGACCGACGTCAGCGAGGCGAACTGTTCGTCGTAGTCGGCCGAACCGTCGATGGCCCTGGCGAGGATCGTCGGATTGGCGGTCACGCCGCGGATTCCGTCGCCGACCATCCGGGCGAGGGTGCCGTGCCGCAGGTAGCCGCGGGTGAGGTTGTCGAGCCAGGGGCTCTGGCCGTACTCGGCGTACAGGCGCTGCAGCTTGCTCATCAGGTTCCTTCCGGCAGGAGGTCAGACGGGCCCCGCGGAACAGCCCGGACGCAGCACCGGCCGATCCCGGGATCGAGCACCATGGTGTGCCGCCGGTCCTTCGAACCCTCCGCGGCCCCTCGCAGCAGCTCGAGGTTGACGTGGCACACGGTCTCGGTGTGCTGCCGCGCCAGTCGGTGGAACGGGCAGTTGCCGAGGATCATCCCGCCGCCGTCGACCGGGCGTGGCTCGTAACCGTGCTCCTCCAGAACCTTCTCCAGTGATCCGGCGCCGGAGCCGAGCGCCCGCCCGGTCTCACCGGCTATCCGCAGCAGCGCCTCCGCTGCCGGCTCACCGGTGCGGGTGGACTCCTCGATCGCCGCGAGCAGCAGCTGACCGGCGAAGTCGTAGTGGCGTTCGGGGACCGTGACCGCGACCTCGCCGGTGGCTCGGCGGTAGAGCTTGGACGGGCGCCCGGACCCCGGCCCGGTCCGGCCGGTGAGCCGCTTGAACTCGACCGCCAACAGGCCCTCGTCGGCGAGCCGGTCGAGGTGGAAGGCGGCGGTGCTGCGGGCTAGCCCCAACGCCTCGGCGGCCTCGTCCCGGCTGACCGGGGAGGCGCTGCGGGACACGTGGACGAACAGAGCGCGGCGGATCGGCTCGTCGAGGGTGCTGACCGCGGCCACCCGGTCCGCCAACGGCCGCTGCTCCATGCCGACATTCTAACGCTAAGAACTCTTGACGCAAGAGCAGGGCTCCTTCTAATGTCAGCGGCATCTCCCTTTAGAAAGGACCGCCATGAGCACCTCCCCTCGCAGCTCCGTCGCGGCGGGTCTGCTGGCAGCCGCCCCATCCGGGCAGGCCTTCCTGCTCCTGCGCACCGTCTTCACCGTGGCCCCGATCCTGTTCGGGCTGGACAAGTTCGCCAACGTGCTGACCGACTGGCCGCGCTACCTGGCGCCGGTGATTGACGACTTTGTCCCCGGCACCGCGCAGCAGGCGATGTACGCCGTCGGCGTCGTGGAGATCCTCGCCGGCGTCGCCGTCGCGCTGATGCCGCGGTACGGCGCACTGCTGGTCGCCGCCTGGTTGGCCGGCATCATCGCCAACCTGCTGCTCGTCGGCGACTACTACGACGTCGCGCTGCGCGACTTCGGGCTGCTCGTCGGTGCGCTGGCCCTCTCCAGGCTCGCGGTAGCCGAGGACGGCCGC
>JBKOXW010000329.1:0-6406 GCA_046744115.1 Actinomycetota bacterium
GACGACCACGACATGCATCCACAGCCGGGCGGCTGGTGGCGGATCGGCCTGCCGGATGCGACGCCGGGCACGGACTACGCCTACCTGCTCGACGGCGACACCACGCCGCTGCCCGATCCGCGGTCCCGCTGGCAGCCGGCCGGCGTGCACGGCCTGAGCCGGGTGCACGACGGCCAGGCGTACGAGTGGCACGACGGCGACTGGACCGGCCGGCAGCTCGCCGGCGGCGTCGTCTACGAGCTGCACATCGGCACGTTCACTCCGGCCGGCACGTTCGACGCGGCGATCGAGCGCCTCGACCACCTCGTCGAGCTCGGCGTCGACCTCGTCGAGGTGCTGCCGGTCAACGCGTTCAACGGGACCCGCAATTGGGGCTACGACGGCGTGTGCTGGTACGCGGTGCACGAGCCATACGGCGGCCCGGACGGCTTCAAGCGGTTCGTCGACGCGTGCCACGGCCGCGGGCTCGGTGTCCTGCTGGACGTGGTCTACAACCACCTCGGCCCGTCCGGCGCGTACCAGTCCCGGTTCGGCCCGTACCTGACCGAGGGCCGCAGCACCTGGGGCCGACTGGTCAACCTGGACGGTCCGGGCTCGGACGAGGTACGCCGGCACATCGTCGAGAACGCGCTGATGTGGCTGCACGAGTTCCACGTGGATGGGCTGCGGCTGGACGCCGTGCACGCGCTCGTCGACCACCGCGCGGTCCACCTGCTGGAAGCGCTCGCCCGCGAGGTGGACGCACTGTCGGCCCACCTGCGCCGGCCGCTGTCCCTCATCGCCGAGTCCGACCTGAACGACCCGCGCATGGTCACCCCGCCCGAGGCCGGCGGCTACGGGCTGACCGCGCAGTGGGACGACGACATCCACCACGCGCTGCATGCGTTGCTCACCAACGAGCGGCAGGGCTACTACGCGGACTTCGGCTCGCTGCCCGCGCTGGCGAAGGCGCTGACCGGCGCGTTCGTGCACGACGGCGGCTGGTCGTCGTTCCGCGGCCGCCGGCACGGCCGGCCGGTGGACCGCGGCCTGATCCCCGGCCACCGCTTCATGGCCTGCCTGCAGGACCACGACCAGGTCGGCAACCGGGCGTTCGGGGAACGGCTGCCCGCCCTCACCTCCGCCGCCCGGCTCAAGGTCGGGTCCGCGCTGCTACTCACCGGGCCGTTCACGCCGATGCTGTGGATGGGCGAGGAGTGGGCGGCCACGACCCCGTGGCTGTACTTCACCGACCATCCCGAGCCGGAGCTGGCGGCGACTGCCGGCCCCACCCGGTTGGCCGAGTTCGCCCGGCACGGCTGGCCGACCGGCGAGGTGCCGGACCCGCAGGACCCGGCCACGTTCGAGCGGTCCATCCTGGACTGGTCCGAGGTGGACCGTGCCGAGCACGCGGAGATGCTGGACTGGTACCGCCGGCTGATCGCGCTGCGCCGGGAGCGTCCGGAGCTGACCGACCCGTGGCTCGACCGGGTCGAGGTCGCGTACGCCGAGGACGCGGCCTGGCTGGTGGTCCGCCGGGGCGGGCTGCGGGTGGCCTGCAACCTCGGCGCCGGGCGGCAGGCCGTGCCGCTGGACGGGGCGCCGGTCCGGGTGCTGCTCGCCTCCGCGCCCGGCTTCCTGTTCCGGGACGGCCTGATCGAGCTGGACGGGGACTCGGTGGCGGTGCTGGAGCTGGCTACGGCCGGGTGACCCTGGCGACGAAGTAGAGCGAGCCGCTGGCCTCGTGCCGCACCAGCACCAGGAACGGCCGGTCCACCCGGACCTCGACCGGCCGGGCCGGGTCGGCCACGAACGACGTGAGCGCCATGACCATGGCCGTCGCCGCGGCGCCCTCCAGCCCCGACTCGTCGACGTCGAGCACCGCCTTGTGCACCGCCGCGGAGACCTTCAGCGGCTCCTCCCCATCGGTCACCCCGGACAGGTCGCTCGCGTCGGTGAACAGGGTCCGGACCCCGATCGCGGCGAGCGGATCGTTCAGCCCGGCCGCGGCCTCGACCCGGAAGCGAGGTAGCCACAGGCTCACCTCGGCAGGCGAGGCCGCGGCGACGAGGTCGTCCAGAGTGGCCGGGTCCAGCGCGGGCTCGGCGCCGGCGAGGTCGGCGTCGGGCAGCAGCACGTCGGCGACCACCCCGCTGCCGGCCGGCACGGTGACGATCTGCCAGCCGTGCCGGCGGGCGTACCGCATCCGCCGCTGCACGTGCATCGTCGGCACCTCGACGTCCCCGCCGGGTGCGTGGAACGGGGCCGGGCGGGTCTCCTGCTCGCCGAACGCGGTCAGCCAGGACGCCCGCAGCCACAGCGCGTTGACCAGGATCGCCCGGGTCTCGCGGGTGACGATGCCGGGCGCCAGCAGGTCCCGGATCAGGCCGTTCGTGGTGCGCTCGACGTCGGCGTTGACCTCACCCCGGGCGCCGTCCGGGTCGCCGTCGAAGTCGACGGTGCGCGCGCCGCCGCCGGGCCAGGACCGGACCGTCTCCAGGTACCGCGGGGCCACCGGCATCGTCGCGTCCGCCCACAGCGTGTTCGCCACGGCCAGGCTCGCCCCCGGCACGCCCTCCGTCCCGGGCGTCAGCCGGGCTCCCGCCGCCAGTGCCCGGGCCAGGCCGTCGAGGTCGCCGTCGACGGCGAGCGCGGCGACGATCTCGTCCTGGGTGGTGCCCTTCGCGCCGGCCGCGGCGAGCCCGAGCGCGGACGCCACCGAGTACGGGGACCAGACGAACGACCGGTCGCGGTCCGCGCCGGCCAGCTGGGCGTGCAGGGCGAGAACGAAGCGGAGGTCGGGCGCGGTCATTCCGCCATCCTGCCACCGCGGCTCCATGCGGGCCCCGCGGCGGCCGCCCGTGGTGTGATCTCCTGATGCGGCGCCTGCTTCCGGTACCCGCCGACGAGGTCGACCTGACCTCGGCGTACGCCATGCCGCCCGGCGCGGTGCGGCACCTGCGGGCGAACTTCGTCTGCTCCGCAGACGGCGCGGTCAGCGTGGCCGGACGGTCCGGCGGGCTGTCCGGTCCGGCCGACAAGCGCGTGTTCACGACGCTGCGTGACCTGGCCGACGTTGTGCTGGTCGGCGCGGGCACCGCGCGCGCGGAGGGCTACCGCCCGGCCCGTGCGGACCCGAGCCGGCGCGCGGCCCGGCGCGAGGCCGGGCTGGCCGAGGTGCCGACCATCGCGCTGGTGTCCTCCGCGCTCGCGCTGGATCCCGGCTTGCCGGTGCTGGCCGAGGCGGAGGTGCGGACGATCGTGGTCACCCACGCCGCCGCGCCGGCCGGCGCGCGCACGGCCCTGGCCGGCGTCGCCGACCTCGTGATCGCCGGCGCTGACCGGGTCGACCTGGCCTCCGCTCTGGACCAGCTGGCCGCCCGCGGGCTTGCCCGGGTGCTGTGCGAGGGCGGGCCGCGGCTGCTCGGCTCGCTGCTCGCCGCCGACCTGGTCGACGAGCTCTGCCTGACGGTCTCACCGCTCGTTGTCGGCCCGGGCGCCGGCCGCATCGTGGCCGGCCCGCCGGTCGACGCGGTCCAGCCTGTCCGCCTGGTGCACGCGCTGGAGGAGGACGGCGCGTTGTTCCTCCGGTACGCCCTCGCTCGCAGTGAGGCGGCCCGCGGTCAGGGACGGGCGAGCAGGGCGACCGGGTAGTGGGCGAGGATCTCGGACAGCGCGACGGCACAGCCGGGGTGGGTTGCGCCGGTGAGCGCGTCCGTCCACGTGCCGGGTGGCAGCGGCAGCGCGGTATCGCGCCAGCCGCCGTCGCGTGCCAGCCGGACCGGCAGCCGGGTGCCCACTGCAACCGCGCCGCCGCGGTCGAACGCGACGCAGTGGTCGGCGGCCGGGCCGGTCGCGGACATCGCGGCGTACGAGCCGAACGCGTCCGGCCGGTCCCGCCGCAGCCGGAGCGCGCGGGAGACGACGAGCAGCTTCGCCGCTCCTGTCTCGTCGACCGGCGGCAGCCAGCCGGCGTCCAGGCGGGCCAGCAGCGACCGGCGGGTCGCGAAGTCGACCGGCCGCCGGTTGTCCGGGTCGACCAGCGAGTAGTCCCACAACTCGCCGCCCTGGTAGGTGTCGGGCATGCCCGGCATGGCCAGCTGCAGCAGCGCGCCGGTGAGCGAGTTCGACCAGCCGTAGGGCGCGATCCGGTCGGCGAGCTCGGACACGTCCGCGGCGAGCACCGGGTCTTCGTAGACCGCGTCGGCGACGGCGTGCATGCGCTCCTCGAACGCGGTGTCCGGGTCGTCCCAGCCGGTCGCGGTGCGCGCCTCGCGCATCGCCTTGGTTAGGTAGCCGTGCAGCCGCTCCCGGTCGATCGGCCAGGCGCCGACGACGGTCTGCCAGAGCAGGTGGCCCAGCGCGAAGTCCGGAGGCGGCGCCGCCGCCGACCATCGGGACACCGCGGCGGCCCAGTCGTCCGGCAGCTCGGCCAGCACGGCGAGCCGCGCCCGGACGTCGGCCGATCGCTTGGTGTCGTGCGTGGACAGTGTTGTCATGCCGGCCGGCCACCGGTCCAGGCGCCGGACCATCGCGGCGTGGAACCGGTCCACGGGTAGGCCGAACGCGGAGGGGTCGCCGCCGACCTCGTTCAGCATGACGAACCTGGTCCACCGGTAGTAGGCCGTGTCCTCGACGCCCTTGGCCATGACCGCGCCGGAGATCTGCTGGAACCGCACCGCGAGCGGGTCGGCCGGGTCGGCGAGTCGTGGCGCGAGAGCGTCCAGTGTGGACTCCAGGTCGGGCCGCCGGGCGCGGGCGCCGGCCACGGCGGTCGCGAGGTCGGCGGCGCCGGCGGGCAGGTACGAACGGTAGACCGGGAAGCAGGCCAGCACCTCAGCCAGCGCGGCCTCGGTGCCGGCGAGCCCGGGCGCGAGCGCGGCCAGCCGCCGCACCTCGGCGCGGAGCATCCCGGAGGCGACGTCGAGCTTGCAGTCGTGTACCAGGTCGGGCCAGCGGGTCCGGACGCCGGTCAGCGCCTCGTCCAGGGCGGTGAACGCCGCCTCGCCGGCCGGGTCGACGAGCACGCCGTCCACCTCGGCCAGCGCGTCGTAGCCGGTGGTGCCCGCGACCGGCCAGTCCGCCGGCAGCTCCTCGCCGGGTTCGAGCACCTTCTCGACGTAGAGTGCCGCGTCCGGAGCAACCGCCCGCAGCCGGCTGAGGTAGCCGGCCGGATCGGTCAGGCCGTCCGGGTGGTCGACCCGCAACCCATCCACGTCGCCGGCGGCGACCCAGCGCAGCAGCTCGCGGTGCGTGGCGTCGAAGACGGTCTGCTGCTCCACGCGGAGCGCGGCCAGCCCGCTGACCGCGAAGAACCGCCGGTAGTTGAGCTCGATCCGGGCGTGCCGCCAGGACACCAGCTCGTAGTGCTGGTGGTCGTGCACCGCGCGCGGCTCGCGCAGCACGGCCGTGCCCGGCGCGAGCGGGAACCGCAGGTTTCGGTAGCGCAGCAGGTCACCGTCGAGCCGCAGGTCCGCGAGCGCCTCGATCGAGTCGGCCAGCACCGGCAGCAGCAACCGGCCACGCGACCAGTCGATGTCGAACCACCGGGCGTACACCGACTGCGCGCCCAGCTTGAGCACGTCCCACCAGGCCGGGTTCGCCTCCGGCAGCGCGACGCCCATGTGGTTGGGCACGATGTCCAGGACGAGACCGAGTCCGTGCCGGCGCAGCGCCATGGCCAGCGCCTGCCGGCCGGCCTCGCCGCCCCGCTGCTCGTCGGCGGCCGACTGGTCGACCACGTCGTAGCCGTGCGCCGAGCCGGGCGTCGAGCGCAGCAGCGGCGACGAGTACAGGTGGGTCACGCCGAGCGCGGCCAGGTAGTCGGTCAGCTCGGCCGTCGCGTACAGGTCGAAGGCGGGGCTGACCTGGGCCCGGTACGTCGAGGCCGGCGCCGCGGGCACCGTTAGGGCGTGTCCCGTAGATCTTCGGCGGCGCGGATCGACGCCCAAACGACGACCGGCGGCGTTGTCGTCCTCGCCGATATGTACCATATCGACTCCTCCTCCGCCTTGCCGGCTCGCCGCCTGGACGCCGCCCGCATCCACCAAGATCTACGGGACACGCCCTAGTCGACCTTCCGGAGCACGAGCAGCGACCGCGGCTCGACGGTGATCACGCCGTGCGGCTCGGCCAGCCTCGGGTCGCTGGTCGCCGGCGCGGTGTCGACCACGACCTCCCACTTCGCCGCGTATTCCGCCGGCGGCACGGTGAACGCGATCGGCCCGTCGTGGGCGTTGAAGCAAAGCAGGAAAGAGTCGTCGGTGACCCGCTCGCCCCGGGCGTCCCGGTCCGGGATGCCCAGGCCGTTGAGGAACACCGCGATCGACTTGCCGAATCCGGCCTCCCAGTCCTCCTCGGTCATTGCCCGCCCGTCCGGGGTGAACCAGCCGATGTCCGGTAGCGGCGCGCCAGCGCCGCGGCGCAC